>JAUWMN010000010.1 GCA_030613165.1 Desulfobacterales bacterium | reverse complement strand
CTACATCCTCTTGGCCGGTGGCGAGACTTATTCACGGCTCCTTGATTGGGAGTACCTTACTTCTCTTCCCGCGGTGGCCGATGGAGCGGCGGCAATTATCATGCAATGGACCGGGGACGAAAAAGAGGGTATCCTGGGGGGGTATCTACAGGCAAATCCCCAGCACCATTGGATGCTCAATGCTTATCAGGAGCTCCCGATAACTGAAAAGAATCTTAAAGAAGGTTATATTGCTATGGGAAACTCTAATGACAATATAAACCGCAAGATTTTTGAAAGATCCGCGACAGAAGAACTTGTCAAGGCAATCGGTGAAACCTTGAAGGTGACCGGTCTCACCGGAAAGGATATTGATCTGTTTCTACCGCATCAGGTCAATCTCCAGACTATTTTGACTGCCGCTAAAACTTTTGGGATAACAGAAGATAGGGTTGTTCTTACAATTGATAAGTATGCCAATACCGGCTCCAGTTGTACGTTGATTGCCCTTAAAGAGGCCCTGGATCAGGGGAGAATCGGCAAAGGGGCCAAGGTTCTTTTTGGTGTTATGGGCGCGGGAATCACATCGGCGGGGATGGTGGTGCAGTTTTAGCTGATAGTGTAGGAATTTAATAGTATTATAATAGCAGGAGGATAGTATTATGTTGCAATCAGTTCAATTGACCAAAAATGATATTGTTGAAAAACTGAATCAGGGGATTCGGTCCTTTCAGCATACATTTTTTGTACGGGGTTGTTACGACAAACTGAATCTGGACGGGATCAACTTCTGGGGGAGCAATTTTAGAGGCGCCCTGTTAGATTACAGCAGTTTTATAAAAGCCAATTTGGAGAGAATTCATTACAATTATGTGCGTGCCCGAGATGTGAACTTTCTTAAGGCAAAACTTGACAGAGCAAGGATGTGGATGGCAACTTTTATTGGTTGCAATTTTTCAAACGCGCTTATGCGATGTGTGTGGGCTGTTGAAGCTAATTTCAGCGGCTCGGATTTTCGCGATGCAGACCTGTCAGGGAGCAATTTGGCCGGAGTCAATTTTTCCGGTACGGATTTGACCGGGGCCAACCTCTCAAATACAGATCTTACCTCTGCTATTTTTAAAGGGGCCAAACTGTGCGGGACTATTCTGAACGGCGCTCAATTGTTCAGCGCTGATTTTAGGGGTGTCGCGGAAATTTCAGATATTAAGATAGATCACAAGACGTGTTATGTGAAAACCAGGTGGGATGATGGTATGGAGGGACGTTTGATTGCTGGTGTCCAAAGTGTCTGAGGCAGGCGTTTCGCAAAGGTATCAACGACTGTTTAACTGCTTGGCAAGCCTCCTTGATTATCGCGGCAGTCTCTTTTGCTTTACATTTTATTTTCTACAAACGCGCTCTCTGGTTTTGCTACAGAGCTCATGCAGATAGTATTTTATTGCTTCCTTATGTCCTCCCGCAGGAAACAATCCCGAAATAGTGAAATGTCAGCAATTGTATGTTGTTGAATTTATATGTCTTTTCAAGAGAATATCTTCGATATTTTGACGTGAATCAAGTACGGTAGGCCTGCGTTACCACCATTATGCATACCGTACTGAACAGGCATACTGTGACTGGATTGTCCGTTATGTGAAATTTCACGGGGCCACGAAGCATCCCAAGCATATGGGCACTCAAGACTTCACAACGAAAAACCGATAAATCTACCAAAACCTTTTTGCGATCCCCAACCCTTGTTTTTATATTCTTATTTTGATATACAACATGTGCCCTCTTAGAAAGGAGTATTTAATTTGAAAAAGAAAGAAGAAGTTTCTTTTACAGGACGCATTTGGGCATTTTTTGCTTCTATAAAGCTGTCCGTTGTCCTGCTTATCGTTCTCGCTGTCACATCTATCATAGGGACCGTCATTCCGCAAAATGCGGACCCGGCCAGCTATTTCAAAAGCTATGGAGAGGTCTTTTACAAGATTTTTAAATCTCTCGGCCTCTTTGATATGTATCATTCCTGGTGGTTCCTATTCATATTGATGATGCTTACGATTAACCTTTTGGTCTGTTCTTCTAAACGGCTTCCCACTGTATGGAAAATAGTCGCTGTTAAAAACCCAAAATTTAATAAAAAACGCTTCGATAATATCAAGAGGCAAGACTCATTTATTGTTCTCTCATCCCCGGAAAAGCTTAAATCTATATACGAATCATATATTATTAAAAAATTGCGCTACTGCCACTCAGAGGAAACAGATGCCGGCTTTGTTCTTTATGCCGAGCGGGGGAGATGGACCCGTATGGGAGTCTATATTGTTCATCTGAGTATCATCATACTTTTCATAGGAGCAATAGTTGGATCGTTATTCGGGTATAACGGCTGGGTCAACATACCCGAGGGTGAGACTGTGGATCACATCCGGCTCCGAGAAAGCAGTAAGCCTTATCAGTTAGATTTTGCCCTCCGATGTAATGAATTTAAGGCAACCTTTTATGATTCAGGGATGCCCAAAGAGTATAAATCTTCTTTAACCATTATTGAAAACGGGCAGGAGGTGTTGACACGATCTATTGTCGTAAATGATCCTCTCAGATACAAGGGGGTCAGCTTTTATCAGTCCGGTTACGGCACACTTCCCCCGGATCGAGTTACCTTGAAAATTACAGACAATAAGATCGGAAAGTCTGAAAGCATTGAGGCGCTGTTTCATAAAAAGGTCAATCTTCCGGATAATAAAGGGTTTTTTAAAGTTATTAACTTTGTTTCCGATTTTATGAACGCCGGCCCGGCGTTTCAGGTCCAGCTTTTAGATAATGGAAAATCACCGGTACTTTTGAGGTTGTTCAAGAACTATCCAAATCTTGACCGGATGCGCAAAGGGCGCTATCTGTTTTCTATTGAAAGTTATCCTGAAGTTTATTACACGGGGCTTCAGGTGACATCCGACCCCGGGGTTTGGGTTGTCTATGCCGGCTGCATCCTCCTCATTATTGGAATTACTGTTACATTTTTTATGTCGCACAACCGTCTTTTTGTACAAGTTGTGCGTGACAAGGAGGGCAGTCGAGTAACAATGGCCGGCACTGCTAACAAAAATCGGCTTGCTTTTGAAGACAAGGTGGAGAAAATAACAGAAGGGCTTCAGTTGCTATCATAAGAATAGCTCGCGTTCTGGATGGACACAAATTAGCTTATGGCAGTAAGAAAGGAATTGTCCTTTTTTGCGATCAGCTAAATGGCTAAATTTTACGGACACGAAAGGTGAATAGGTTTTATTATGAACAGTTCTTACCTGCTATCCATCATAACTTTTATTTATGGTGCTGCCTCTTTTTGCTATATTACGACATGGATCTTTAAGAAACCGATTATAGGAAAGCTGGCCACGATAACGACCTATATTGGTTTCCTGGGGCATACTGTCGGCATTATACTCCGATGGGTGGAGTCATATCAGATGGGCGCAGGGCACGGGCATGCGCCCCTGTCCAATATGTACGAGTCCCTTGTATTTTTTTCCTGGTCGATTATTTTGCTCTATCTTTTGATTGAATACAAATACAAAAATAAAAGCATCGGAGGGGTTGCCGCACCCCTTGCCTTTTTTGCACTGGCCTATGCGTCTCTTTCTCCCCACATTGAGGACCGGATATCGCCCTTGATCCCGGCGCTTAAGAGTAACTGGCTGATTATCCACGTTATTACATGTTTTATAGGTTATGCCGCCTTTGCGGTCTCTTTCGGGGTCGCAATTATGTATCTTATGAAGGCAAGAGGCGGTGAAGGGAAGGATAGTTTTTTAAATCAATTCCCTGCCGTAAGAATTCTTGACAGGCTGATATACCAAACCATCACGCTTGGGTTTCTTTTCCTGACCATGGGTATCATTACAGGAGCTGTTTGGGCAAACTCCGCATGGGGAAGCTATTGGTCTTGGGACCCAAAAGAGACCTGGTCATTGATTACGTGGTTTATCTACGCCACGCTGATCCACTCCAGAATGGTGAGAGGGTGGCGCGGGAAACGGATTGCCCTTCTTTCGCTCATCGGCTTCATAGCGGTTATGTTTACTTATTTTGGAGTCAACTACATCCTTCCAGGGCTTCATAGTTATGCTCAGTAATTATAGTGGGCTAAATAAAGTTTCTAAAGCAGATAAAGTGATCTAAAGTGCCTAAAGTGTGAAGTGCCTAAAGTTAAGGTGTTCTGCCAATAGTTATATATTGACTGCGCTGCAAGCGCATTCCTTAATCCCGCCAAGGCGGGACTCACTCAAGGCACTTTAAACTTTAGCTCACTTATTTTTCCTCAACCTTAGGCATTTTAGCTCACTTCATATACTTTAGCTCACCATATCTGCTTTACCGCACTTAATCTTTAAAAAATAGCGATTTTTTCTTGACAAACTTTAGGCAACAAGGTAAAAGAGTTGCTAATTTTTCTTACCATTTTATCGTTCGTGCTGACATAAAACTGTTTACACCGATTCAAAATTAGTAAAACGGAGGTGCAGACGTTATGTCGGTATTGAGCCGACCAAGTATGATTAACGTTACCTTAATGTTTAATTTCTTATCGATTGGGAGTTTCCATGAGCGCACAAGATGAAAAAAACAAAGCTGCTGCATCTTCACCAATTGTGATCGTTTTTTTTGTTGTCGGCCTGGCTGTGAGCCTATTGGTAGGTTGGAGCATCTTTCCAAAATTACTTTATTCCCAGAAAAAACAGCCTATAGATTTTAGCCACAGCATCCATCTGGACGCGGCCGGTGACTGTGAAAGCTGTCATTACTTTAGAGAGGACGGTAGTTTTTCCGGTATTCCGGAATTGAGCAATTGTGTGGAATGCCATGAAGAGGCCCAGGGCGAAGATCCCGAAGAGATTAAGCTGATCGAAAATTACATTGAGCCGAATAAAGAGATCCCCTGGTTGGTCTATTCTAGGCAGCCGGACTGTGTCTTTTTCTCACATGCCGCGCATGTCAACATGGGAGAATTGGAGTGCAAGACCTGTCACGGCATGATAGGAGAATCGGACCACGTAGAGATTTACGAGGAAAACCGGATAACCGGTTACAGTCGTAATATATGGGGGAAAAGCATTGGTGGTTTTAAATCGAATACGTGGGATCGGATGAAGATGGACGACTGTGCCGAATGCCATGACGAGCACGGCACGCGCCAGGCCTGTTTTGTATGCCACAAATAAATAGGGGTCGTTAAAATAAAATTTTTTTCTGATCTGAATCGATAAGGGGAAAATATTATGAGTTTGGGTAGACGAGGCTTTTTACAATTTTGTTTGGGAGCTGGAGCCGGGATTACGTTTTCACCCCTGCCATGGAAGTTGATGGATGATTCGTGCATATGGTCGCAGACTTTTCGCGGGCTCCCCATAGAGGTCCCTGTGCCTCCGGTGGGAGAGGTGAATATAGAGAAATCGGTCTGTACGCTCTGCCCGGGTGGGTGCGGGATCTCGGTACGGAAAGTAAAAAATCGCGCAGTTAAAATCGAAGGTACAGAGGGACATCCGATTAATGATGGCGGGATCTGTATCCTCGGGGTGGCTGGTTTGTACCAGTTGTATGGAGGGGCAAGGGTAAAGAGCCCGCTGAAACGAGCAGGGAACAGGGGCGAAGGGAAATGGGAAGAGATATCCTGGAGCGCCGCTATTTCAGAGATTTCTAAGAAACTGAGTCAGATACGACGAAATGGGTCGGCCCATACCGTAGCATGCATATCAGGAAAGGACCGCGGGACTGTCCCACAACTTTTCAAACGCCTTTTGACGGCCTATGGTTCCCCCAATTTTATTTCAATGCCATCTTCGGAAGATACTGAAAGGCTTGGGCTCAAGTTGATGCAAGGCGAGGATGCTTCCGTAGGATACGATCTGGAGAATGCCCGTTATATTTTAAGCTTTGGCAGCGGCCTTATTGATGGGTGGGGATCTCCTGTTCGTGTTTTTAGAGCAAATAGCGCTTGGCGGGAAGAAGCTGTTAAAGGACTTGCAAAGGTTGTCCAGATTGAGCCGCGTCTTTCCAATACGGCTGCTAAGGCTGATCAGTGGGTTCCGATTGCACCTGGAACAGAGGCGGCCCTTGCTTTAGGATTAGCGCATGTAATCGTCAAGGAAAGACGTTATAATAAAGACTTTGTAATGAATCATTGCTTTGGCTTTGAGGATTGGACCGATAACAGTGGAAAGGTCCATAAAGGCTTAAAGCGCATGGTCCTTAAAGACTACTCACCGGATGTGGTTTCAGGGATTACCGGCATTTCTGCTTCGAAGATTGTTGCCATAGCTCGAGAGTTTACTCGTGCTAAGCGCCCGCTTGCCGTATGCGGACGTGGCAAAGGATCAACGCCTGAAGGATTACAGGAGTTCATGGCAATTTATGCCCTTAATGCCTTGGTGGGCAATATCAATAAAACCGGTGGGGTCCGGGCGCTTCCTGAAGTGAGGACCACGGCGTGGCCTGCTGTGGCGCGGGACGCTATCGCAAAACGCGGAATGTCACAACCACGCTTTGACCGGGCCGGTACAAAGGCATTTCCGGTTACTGAATCGCTGTTCAATCAAATGCACACAGGGAAGGGGGCATACGCCCTATCCGCTCTTCTGATTGATGGAGCAAATCCCTATTACACGGCACACGATAAGACAGCGGTTGCAGAGGCGCTTGACAGCATTCCTTTTATTGTAAGCTTTTCATCTCATATGGATGAAACAGCACAACATGCTGACTTCATACTTCCCAGCCATACCAACCTTGAGCGATATGAAGATGTTCCCACTCCGGCTGGTCTAAATGTCCCCATTATAGGGTTAAGCCGTCCTGTGGTTGATCCTGAGTATGATACGAAACATGTGGGCGATATAGTGATCGCGCTTGGAAAATCAACAGATGGTATTGCAGATTCTTTTTCATGGGACGACTATGAATCTTTGCTCAAGGAGACCATGGGAGGAAAGTGGGACACCTTGGTAAGGGAAGGATATTGGAAGGATGAGAGCTATAGCCCCGCTGCCTGGAGCAGTGGTTTCAAGACTCCATCAGGGAGATTTGAATTTTTTGCTACTGGTCTCTATAAAGCCGGGATTAGGTCGAATAACGACAATGATTATCTCCCACGCTACGAACCTGTCGTATTGGAGGGAACCTCTGATTCATATCCATTGGTATTGATCCCAATCGAGACGACGCGATTGGCTGACGGGGCAGTCGCAAATTCTCCCTACTTGACAAAAACTGTGGCAGATACGGTCTTAAGGAATAACGATATTTTTGTTGAGGTCAACCCAAAGACGGCGGCTGCCTATGGACTTTCCGAAGGCACAGTGGCGATGCTAAAGACCCCCACAGGGGAAGCAAAAGTCAGAGCACATCTGTACGAGGGGGTAAGGCCCGGTGTTGTTGCTATACCGACCGGATTGGGACACTCTGCCTATGATGACTACCTGAGCGGTAAAGGTGTTAATGCAAATGACGTCATCGGAACGGTAGAAGATCCGGTTTCCGGTCTGGACATTGCTTGGGGAAGTAGAGCCAGCCTTGTAAGCATATAATTAAGAGGAAGAGGTAACGATGAAAGAGGAACATAAAGAAGGCGCTCACGGGCATGTAGAGAAGTACAAATACGGAATGGTCATCGACCTGGACAAGTGTACGGGATGTGGCGCGTGCATGGTGGCATGCATGACGGAAAATAATGTCCCTTTTAGAAAGGATGAATCCGATAAGCTTGTCAGCACAGCGTGGATGCGCGTCTTTAAGGCAACAAATGGCAAATCATATCCCGATATAGATGTTTGCTACTTTCCGCGGCCGTGCATGCATTGTGAAGGTGATCATGGTCATTCGCCGTGTGTTTCCGTGTGCCCTGCTGTTGCTACTGATTATGATTTTGAAACAGGTATTGTGAGCCAGATCCCTACACGATGTTTCGGATGCCGGTATTGTATGGCGGCATGTCCCTATCATGCCCGGTATTTTAACTGGTGGGATCCGGTCTGGCCGGATAAGATGGAGAAGGCCCTGAGCCCGGATGTGTCACCTCGGATGCGGGGTGTCGTGGAAAAATGCACGTTCTGTTTTCATCGATTTCAAAGGGCACGTGACAAGGCCTATGTGGAAGGACGTCGGGAGATCCGCGAGGATGAGTATCAGACTGCGTGTACCCAGGCCTGTCCAGCCGATGCTATTACCTTTGGCGACTTGAACAATCACGAGCATGAGGTTTATAAGCTTAAGAAGAGTCCTTATGCCTTTCGACTCCTTGAAAGATTAGGGACAAACCCGAAGGTTTATTACATGTCCACGCGAAGCTGGGTTCGCAGGGAAGGTGATAATTATCTTAAAGGAGAAAAGAGTAAGTAAACGATTAATCATTAATAACAACTGAAATAACAACTGATTTTAGAGGAGTAGCTGATATGGATTCTGCATTGATACCCGAGGGCGTTAAGCGCTGTTCGTTCGGGAAATTCGCCCTCTGGATTGGCTTTTGGTCTCTCTTGATGCTGTGGGCGTTAGCGGGCGCGGGTGTGTGCTGGCTTAAAGGCTTAAATCAGACAAATCTGAATGATTACTTTGGATTTGGCGCCTGGATCACTGCTGACCTTGCTATTATCGCGCTCGGGGCGGGGGCTTTTTTTACCGGCTTTATGCGGTACATCCTCGGCATAGAGGACTTTAAGCCTATTATAAATTTTGTAGTGATTATAGGTTTTATCTGCTACAGCTCCGCCTTAGCCATCCTGGCGCTCGACATCGGACAACCGCTCCGTGGTTGGCACATCTTCTGGCACGCCAATGTACATTCGATGTTGACAGAGGTGGCATTCTGCATTTCGGCTTACTTCATGGTTCTTACGATTGAATATATTCCTTTGGTCTTGGAAAACAGGCAGCTTGACAAGATTCCTCTTGTTCACCACTTTAGCCACAATCTTCATCATATTATGGCGGTTTTTGCCGCGACAGGCGCCTTTCTGTCGTTCTTCCACCAGGGCTCATTAGGCGGGGTCGCCGGCGTACTCTTTGGACGTCCCTTTGCCTTCAGGCAACATTTTGCTATTTGGCCGACGACTTTTTTCCTCTTTATCTTTTCGGCCATTGCCTGCGGTCCCTGTTTCACTATCTTGGTCACGCGGATCACTGAGCTGATCACAAGGAAAAAATTAGTCAAACAAAATGTTATTGTAAAACTGGCCAAGGTTTCCGGCTGGCTCCTGGTTGGCTATCTATTGGTGAAGACACTCGATACTGTCTACTGGGCAATGGTAACTTTACCCAATATGGGAGTGAGCTTCATGGATATGTATCCGGAGTCGCCTTTTACAATTTGGATTCTCATCGCGGAACTCGGGTTTTGTGGCGTTATTCCGGCCATTATTCTCATTACCGAAAAGGGACGCAACAACAACCTCTTGTTGATTCCTGCCGCTATACTGACTTGTATAGGCATATGTTTGAATCGTTATGTAATGACGGTGCAGGCGCTTGCCCTCCCGGTAATGCCATTTGACAATTTCGTAAATTACATCCCGAACTGGGCGGAATGGGTTACATCACTGGCTCCGTTTGCATACGGCGCAATCTTAATATCGTTGTCCTATCGGTATCTCCCTGTCTTTCCTCAGGAGAAAGAATTAAATCCGTAGGGGTATTGGGATTGACAGATTGACTATTGAACATTGATTATTGAAGATTGATTATTGAAGATTGATTATTGACTAAGCAAAAGCTTGTTCATTAAATAGTCAATTTTCAATCGAAAATCGTCAATAGAAAGGGGTATTAGCTATGTTTCCTTTTTCCTTTGAGTGGCATTGGGATATCGGTCATATGGTATTTCACGGGGCACTTTGGTATGCTCTGTCGATTTTAGGGATGGGTCTTGGTTACGCTGCAATTAAGAGCTTCATTGATTTGAAAAAAGGCGGACATCACTAGCGGACATTACTAAGGGATTTTTACATTATCCCGAACACATCATATATAAAAAAAAGCGCGTGAAGCTAAGTTGGCTCACGCGCTTTTTTATTGGAGACCTTTGCATAACGCGACATTTTTTCGTCAGGCAAGTTGAGCGAAGTGAAATCCCGTCGCCGGGGGAAGGCAAAGACATAGCGCTGACGCTTCACTTCGTGCAACCGGAGGAATACATTAGGTATTTTGAGGATTAAAGTTTGAAGCCTGACGCCGCATCACGGAGAAATGGCAGTTATGCAAAGGTCTCTATTGCTCGGCATGTCTTGCAAGGTGTCCCATTTCAGGGAAAATAAGGGCCTCCAATGCAAGCTTGCAGGCATTAAGACTACCAGGGAGACAGAACGTTACTGTTTTTTCAATCAGCCCGGCAGTGGCACGGGAAAGGAGAGCAGCAGAGCCGATTTCATAATAACTAAGCTGAGAAAACAGGCATGAAAATGCGGTAAGCTCCTTACAAAAAAGAGGGCGAATAGCCTCTATTGCAACGTCAGTTGAACTGATTCCGGTTCCTCCGGTTACTATTAATACCTGAGGTTTTTCCTTATTGATGACAGCGCGAACAACGCTTCGTATCGTTTTCGCTTTATCCGGCGCTATTTGGTGAGTTAAGACGGTATGGCCCCTGAGTTTTACAGCTTTAGATATCCATTTCCCACTCTCATCTTCCAGAAGAGTCCTTGATGTCGAAACCGTAATTATTCCGATAGTAACCTGCTTTAGTCCGCCGGCTCTATGTTCATTGGTGCTGACACTCATAGTAGAATTCCTGCATAGGAGGCTTTCCGAGAATTCTCGGGCAGCCTCCTATTGTTTAATATATCAAGAAGTATGCATAAGTTAGAAATGAAAATATGTCTTCTTAAATATGTCGAGTTCTTGACAATAGGCAAAAAGTAATTTACATTCAAATAGTTTTTGAAATAGTTTTTGAAATAGTTTTTGAATGAAACAATCAGGAGGTATGTCCGCATGTTTGGTATTGGTATGCCGGAATTGATTATAATTTTGATCATTATCCTTGTTATATTTGGAGCAGGGAAACTCCCAGAGATTGGAAGCGGGATTGGCAAGGGAATCAAAAATTTCAAAAAAGCGACAAAAGAGGTAGAAAACAAGCCAGATGAAGAGGACACATCAAAGTTGGACAGTGAAAACAAGGACTAATTTTTTAAAAGCTTAAAACGGGATATCATCTTGTTCAATTTCGGTCTTTGTAGTATTGTTGGCTGATGATGATGGCGGCGCTTCGGATATGGATTCTGTATACCCTTTTCCTCCTAACATTTGCATCTGATAAGCAACAATTTCTGTAGTCTGTCTTTTATTACCTTCTTTATCTTCCCACTCTCTTGTCTGGATACGGCCTTCAATATATACACTCTTTCCTTTGGAAAGGTATTCCCCACAGATTTCTCCAAGACGTCCCCAAGCAACGATACGGTGCCATTCAGTCCGTGCTTCCTTTGTACCATCCTTATTGGTCCAGTTATCAGTGGTCGCAATGGTAAAGTTTGCTACAGCAGTCCCGCTTGCTGTATAACGAATTTCAGGATCCCTTCCGAGATTTCCTATAAGGATTACTTTATTAATACTGGCCATGCAAATTACCTCCACAAAGAAGTTGACATCAGGTTAAGAAAAGCGGGCCTCAAAATTAGGACACAGATTTTCACAGATACATACAGTTACGGGTTGCGAGTTACGGGTTTTTATTTGTATTGGATGAATCTGTTTGTTTTGCCACATAATTCATTGTAAGTATTCTTATAACCTTTCATTTCTTTCCCTGTTTAACCCGCAACTCGCAACCCGTATCAGCGTCCACAATGAAAATTCACTGTAATTTATGAGGAATTTATAGAG
The DNA here is from genome assembly GCA_030613165.1 of Desulfobacterales bacterium. Lineage (GTDB taxonomy): Bacteria > Desulfobacterota > Desulfobacteria > Desulfobacterales. Next base: position 2,377 of record JAUWMN010000010.1, on the reverse strand, counting down.
GCAACAGGGGGCAAAGTCAAGCGCTTTTACTTTTAATAAAGAGCTTTCCCCTTGCTAAATTCTTTTTTTTGGATTAGGTATTTCAGAAATTCGATCCATTTGGTAAAATTAATTTAAGCCTAAGTTGAGCGATTTTTGAGGAAGAGATTGGTAAGGTCTTTTCAATACTAACATGAACTACGTTTTTGATTTTAAGACCGCGCGAGGTTATGATAAATGGTTTGAGGACCCAAAGAACAAGTTTGTCTTTGAGCTGGAAAATGATCTGATTGTAAAGCTCTTATCGCCTCAGCCAGGTGAACGCCTTCTTGACATTGGATGCGGCACAGGGACCCATCTCAATTTTTTTGCTGATATGGGATTGTATGTGACCGGCCTTGATCCCTCCCCCTACATGCTCGATATCGCCAGACAAAAATTAGGACACAGGGCTGAACTTCGACGTGGCGTTGCCGAGGACCTTCCGTTCGAGGATAATGCTTTTGACACTGCGACATTGATAACTGTACTCGAATTTACAGAAAATCCGATCAAAGCGATTGAGGAAGCGTGCAGAGTTGCAAGAGACAGGGTTTTTTTAGGGGTATTAAACTCCTGCGCTCTTAAAGGGGTAGAAAGAAGAATAAAGGGGATCTTTACGGAAACGATTTATAATAAGGCGCGTTTTTCCAGCGTATGGGGGCTTCAGCGACAGGTGCGATCAGTGGTGGGCGAGGCGCCTATTTCATGGAGGACCGTCCCTCTATTCCCTGCCAAGTTTTGGTCTTATACGAAAAAACTGGAGCGATGGGCTCCTGTACAGAGATCTCCTTTTGGAACCTTTATCGGGATGATCATTACTCTGATTCCCACATATCAGACTAAAAACATTGAAGTTACGCTCGATTATTCAAAAAAAAGAAGCGATATGGCAACAGGGGTAATCAGAGACCGGATCGAACCATCTGGAGAAATGAAGCTATGAAAGAGGCTGTACTCTATAAAAAGTTGAAGGGCAACGAAGTACATTGCAACCTTTGTAACCACCGCTGTACAATTCAAGACGGGAAGCGAGGTATCTGCGGAGTTCGTGAAAATCAGAGCGGGGTTTTAATGAGCCTGGTATACGGGAAATTGATCGCCCAACACGTGGACCCTATTGAAAAGAAACCCCTCTTTCACTTTTATCCGAGCTCTCTTTCGTACTCTATAGCCACCGCGGGATGCAACTTCCGCTGCCTCTTCTGTCAGAATGCGGATATATCTCAGATGCCGCACGACCGTGGTATCATTTTGGGGGATACAAGTACCCCTGATGCGGTAGTGGAAGCGGCGCTTGCCAGGGGATGCAAGACTATTTCATACACCTATACTGAGCCGACCATATTTTTTGAATTCGCTTATGATACCGCAAAGCTTGCCACTGAGAAGGGGCTAAAGAATATCTTTGTCTCTAATGGCTACATGACCATCGAGGCCCTTGACGCGTTTCATCCATATTTGCACGCCGCAAATATTGACTTAAAGGCATTTGATAACAAATTTTACAAAAAGATTTGCGGCGCAAGTCTAAAACCGGTGCTTGAGACATTGAAACATATGAAGGCCTTGAATATCCATTTAGAAGTGACCACTCTTTTAATTCCCGGCCTAAACGATGATGAAGTACTATTAAAAGAGCTTGCTGCATTCATTGTAGAGTCGCTCGGGCCGGAAACCCCCTGGCATGTCAGCCGGTTTTATCCTACCTATAAGCTTTTAGACAAGCCGAGTACCCCTCCGGAACTGGTCCACAAAGCATGCAAGATCGGTTTGGATGCCGGACTCCGATACGTTTATTCAGGCAATCTGCCCGGAGATATCGGTGAAAATACAATATGCTACAATTGTGGAGCAACCTTGATCGAACGATTCGGATTTCAAATCTCCCGAAATACGATTGCCGATGGGAAATGTCCAAATTGTGGGTCAATTGTTGAGGGAGTGTGGGGAACGTGAAAATTTACCGGTTTACCGCAGGGAACAAAGTAAGATACGGTGTGGCGGAAAGTGATACCGTTACTGAACTCGAAGGAGACGTCTTTTCCCAATATGACCTGACGGATGAGACACATAAGCTCGATGAAGTGACATTGCTCTCCCCATGCAAGCCGAGCAAGATAGTGGCAATCGGGCTTAATTATCGTTCACACGCGCAAGAACTCGGCATGGAGCTTCCCGATGAACCGATGCTCTTTCTAAAACCGGCTACTGCCGTTATAGGACCTGGAGAAGATATATGTTATCCGCCTATGTCACAGCGAGTCGATTATGAGGCTGAGATGGCCGTTTTAATTGGAAAGAGCGCAAAGAATATTAAGGAGCGTAATGCCGAGGACTATATCTTTGGTTATACCTG
>JAUWMN010000135.1 GCA_030613165.1 Desulfobacterales bacterium | reverse complement strand
GTATTCTTCATCCACGGCGATGTAGAGTTCGCTCTGGACTTCTGTACATGACCGTTTAGCGTATCGCAAGAACCGGACGAATTCCGCATTCGTATAGCCTCTCTTTCACCTGCCCGCCAATGCCAGGCGTTGGCAGGCGGGTCAGTTGAACCGTGAACTCCTGACCCTTGACCAGTTACCAATTATGCTTCATTGATAACTCATGGTTCTATCGGTCAGGTCTCGTTCTTCCGAGTAAATCAACAGCTTCATTAAGAGGATGCATTTCTTCATTAATAACCCGTACTAAATTTCCAAAAAAGGAGGGTATTAAGATGAAAAAGACTTTTTTTGTACTTATGGTTCTGGGACTGGCCATGTGCCTGACCAGCCCCGCGTTTTGCGAGGAGGCAAAGCAATCCGGGGGCGATGACACCTACGGTTACGGTATGATGGGGCATGGTCGTGGCATGGGCCAAGGCCACATGATGGACGATGCTCGCCATGGCTGCGGTATGCGTGGAATGGGCCGCCATTACATGAGACCCCGAGCATGGGAGTCGATGAAACCCGAGCAGAGAAAAAAGTTCGAGAAAATGCGGGCCGCGCACCTAATGGACACCCTGGAACTAAGAAAGAAATTAGCCGCAAACCGGATCGACCTAAAGACTTTATGGGCACAGCCAGAAGTCAACCACGCCAGAATCGAGAAACTTTCTGATGAAATTGCCAAGCTTTCCGCCGAGCTTTCCAAAAAACGCGACAAACACCTGTTGAAGTGTCGCAAGGAGTTGGGCGATCTGGGTTGGGATTGCCCCGGTGGTAAGTGGTGAGGAGGCCAGCCTCATGAGTTACTATTTTAGCAAAACCATGGAAATTCCGTTCAGCGAAGTCGTTACAAGGGTTATTGAGGAACTCAAGAAAGAGGGTTTTGGAATTCTTACAGACGTGGATGTCAAGGCGACCTTGAAAAAGAAACTCAATGTGGACTTCAAGAACTACAGAATTCTGGGTGCATGCAATCCTCCTTTCGCCTATCAAGCCCTGCAAGCGGAGGATAAAATCGGAACGATGTTGCCTTGTAACGTTATTGTGCAAGAAAATGCAGAAGGCAATGTGGAGGTGTCCGCGATAGACCCGGTTGCATCCATGCAAGCTGTTCAGAATCCGAAACTGCGAGACATCGCTGAACAGATTCAGGCTAAGCTAAAAGCGGTTATTGATAACCTTTAACCCGGACTATTCACGCGGTTTTTCTTCTGAGGATAAGGGGTCAGGATAACCGGCCGTCGTCCATAAGTAAGTAAATAACTTCGCCTCATAATCGAGATACTTACTTATTTATAGGATGTCCCGGTTGTCCTTGTTCCTAAATTAGGGCATATCGTCGTAAATCAGCCGTAGCGTTTAACTGTCGGCTGCAGTTGCATTTTTAGAAAACAATCTCTTTTTCAACATCTTGGCGTCGAGGACATCTTTTTCCCTTCCGGTACTTTCTTTGTTTTTTATGAAATCTTCGACAGAAAGAACCGGAATATTCAATCCCTCGACCGACACTATCAACTTTTTTTCATAGGCAGATTGAAATTCCACCCCGTCAATCGTTGTAATAATATCAATCCTCCTTGGAGCAACACCAATTTGAAAAATAATGCCTTCCTCTGTAAAAATCTTTTCATTGACATCAAACAGTGGCGCTCCAAATCGAGCCAATGATCGAATTAGTTTTTTGGCATTGGCAGCAGTGGGTTCAATCCAAATATCAATATCTCCTGTTGCTCTTGGAAACCCATAAGCACCGAGTGCGTATGCTCCGACAACGATGAATTTAACGTTTTCTTCCAACAAGATTTGTAACATTTCTTTGTAGTCTTCGTTCAGCATCCGCTTTGCCTCCAAAAGCCCAAACGTCGGAAGTAATTTCCCAAACCATCTTGAATGTTTCACTATGTGTATTATCTACATATCCATCGTCACTGTCATCAGTGAGGCGAATAATTTTGATAATGTCTCTTTTCAGCTTCACTTAAACTCCTTAATTTTTGTTTTTCATTTTGGTCACTTCATCCCAAAATATTATACAGAATGCAGGATATCAAATATTATCGGAGCTTGTAATTGACAATAACGTCCTGTTCTGTGTAGTGCAATAAACTTGGCAAACCTATCCCCTGTTTGAGATAATGAGACCTTGCACAACTGCCATTTTTTCGTGATGCGGCGTCAGGCTTCAAATTTTAATCCTCAAAATACCTTATGTATTCCTCCGGTTAAAATTCTCGCCTTCCTTGCCTGACAAAAAAATGTTACGTTGTGCAAAGATCTCATAATAATGACACAAAAAAGATATGATATCAATAAGTTTTGGGCGGAATTTGGGGCCGGGTGGTTGGTTTCGGGGTTCCGGTTCCGTTACCAATTCCCGGATGCCGGTACGGATAGTACCACTTTATAGGGAGAGCGGCCCGCCAGCCTTTTTTATCTCGGCATACGAAGGGCGGATATAGAAAGGGACGAGGGTCTTTGCGTCATCCGGCTCTTTGTTTTTCAGACGTTTCATGCCAATGTAAGCGACTACCGAGGCCCGAATGGTATTTAAAAAGGGGGGAGCGAAATGGGCGAGTGGGCCCAATTTCTCTTTTATCAGGGAACCATATTCCTCGACACCGTCTCCCACAAAAAGGGCGGGTTCTGTAATTCGGCGTACCCAGTCAGAGGGGGAAACAACCGCATAATCACCTGCGCGGACAACAGCCCCGTTTTCATCGGTCCGATAGAGCGCCGTGTACACCTCGCCTTTTCTGGCATTCAGGATAGGGCAGATCAGTGTATTAGAGGTCGGAAATTGGTTTGCCAGGGCATCAAGCGTGGTGACGGCCACGATCGGTTTTCCAACGGAAAAGGCCAATCCTTTTACCGTGCTGATTCCTATCCGTAGACCGGTAAAGCTTCCCGGGCCGATACTCACCGCAAATCCGTCAAAATCGGATAGTGTATGCTCCGTCACGGAAAGGAGGGTATCCACTGATTTCATGACACGCCTGGCATGAGTCCGCCGGCTTGTAAGGAGCATCTCGCCAACCAGGACGTCGTCTTCTATTATTGCCACGCTCCCCGTTGCAACCGCCGTATCAATGCCAAGAATCTTCATATTGAATTAGGACACAGTTTTTCACAGATACCTGTTTTATAAAATTATCGAACGCCTTAGCTAAGTAGTAGCAGTTGCGAGTTACGGGTTGCGAGTTGCGGGTTCAAAAGGGAACATAATGAAAAGTTGTAATGGATTAGGTGGCAAGACCAACAGCTTCATTTACCACGTAGAAACCAAATAGAAATAAAACCCGTAACTCGCAACCCGCAACAAGGCTTATAGCAATTTTTTACCTATCATCCCCGATCTTCTCACTGCTTACTGCCTACTGCTTACTCTTTACTCTCTGCTCTTTGCTCTTAGCCATTAGGACTACTTTAAGAACCTCATCCATATGTTTTACCGGAATAAACCGAAGCTTTTTCCTGAGGTTTTTGGGGATTTCGGTAAGGTCTTTTTTGTTCTTTTCGGGAATAATAACAGTATAAACCTTGGCCCGAAGCGCTGCCAGCGCCTTTTCCTTTAAGCCGCCTATCGGGAGGACTCTCCCACGAAGAGTGATCTCACCGGTCATTGCCACATCCCGGTTAATCGGTTTCCCTGTCAGAGCAGAGACCAGGGCAGAGGCCATTGTAATACCGGCTGAAGGGCCGTCCTTTGGAATAGCGCCGGAGGGCACATGGATATGGATATCCAAATCTTTGTAAAAATCTTCGGCAATGCCAAGGTCTTGGACGTGAGAACGTGCGTATGTAAGAGCAGCCTGGGCCGACTCTCGCATTACGTCTCCTAATTGTCCTGTGAGCATTAGTTCTCCTTTTCCATTCATGCCGGAGGCTTCCACGTAAAGGAGTTCACCCCCGAATTGCGTCCAGGCAAGCCCGGTTGCCACGCCGACTTCGTGTATCTCCTGCTCCAACTCCGGCAAGTACTTTGGCACTCCTAAAAAGGGGTCCAGATTGGCAGTAATCTTAAAAGGACCTTTCTGTCCCTCGGCAACTTTTCGAGCGGTCTTTCGACAGATCTTTCCTATTTCGCGTTCCAGATTTCGCAGACCGGCCTCTTGAGTGTAGTGGGTAATAATTTTTAGCAGGGCATGGTCTGAAAAAATGATATCTTTGGGTTTAAGTCCGTTTTCCTTTATCTGACGCGGGAGCAAGAACTTTTTGGCAATGAGAAGTTTTTCCTCTTCCGCGTATCCGGCAATCTCGATAAGTTCCATCCTATCCGTCAAGGCGGAGGGTATCGGGTCTATGGTATTTGCGGTGGTGATAAACAAGACCTTTGAAAGATCAAACGGGATGTTGAGGTAATGATCGCTGAAGGAGAAATTCTGTTCAGGATCAAGGATCTCTAAAAGGGCGGCGGCAGGGTCTCCCCGAAAATCAGCCCCAATTTTGTCCACCTCATCCATCATAAAAATCGGGTTGTTTGTCTTGCATTGTTTCAGGCCCTGGATGATACGGCCGGGCAATGCGCCGATGTAAGTTCGGCGGTGTCCTCGAATCTCGGCTTCATCCCTTACACCGCCCAGAGAGATACGGATGAATTTTCGGTTCAGGGCCCTTGCTATAGAACGGCCAAGAGATGTTTTCCCGACTCCCGGCGGCCCCACAAAACATAGGATAGGACCCTTCATTTTTTTATTCAGCTTACGAACGCTCAGGTATTCAAGTATACGCTCTTTTACCTGAGATAGATTATAGTGGTCCTCATCTAAGATCTTCTGTGCCTTCTTAACATCCAGGACATCCTTCGTAGATTTACTCCACGGCACCTCTACGAGCCAATCAAGATAGGGTCGAATAACAGACGCTTCTCCAGCCTCAGGATGCATTTGCTCCAGGCGTTTCAGCTGTTTCAAGGCCTCCTTTTCGGCATCTTTCGGCATCCTTGCTTCTTTGATCTTTTCTTTGTACTCTAAAAATTCTTCTTTATCGTCAGTATCTCCTAATTCATCCCGTATAGCTCGCAGTTGCTCTCTCAGAAAATAGTCGTGTTGGGTCTTGGATATCTCTTCATGGACCTTTGACTGAATCTTGGCCTGAATGGTAGAAACTCGCAACTCCCTGTTTAAATATCCGTGTACACGCTGAAGACGCTTCTTGGGATCGACCATCATCAACAGGGATTGAGATTCGGGAACTTTCAGACGTAGATTTGACGAGACAATATCAGCAAGACGCCCAGGGTCTGTAATGCTCGTGAGAATGGAGCTGACGTCGATGTTCAGTTCCCCCTGAATAGAGAGAAGTTTTTCACTCTTTTCGCACACGGTTCTCATAAGTGCCTCGGTCCTGACCGTCATTCTCTTTATCGGTTTGTCCGGCAGAGGCTCAATTTTTACCCGAAACAACGATTTTCGAGCCCTATATCCAGCAATACGTCGCTTTTCTAATCCCTGAACCAGGATCTTGACGCGACCATCCGGCAATTT
>JAUWMN010000054.1 GCA_030613165.1 Desulfobacterales bacterium | reverse complement strand
GATTAAGGAATTGCGAATTATTTAAAAACATTATGAATGCGTAAATAGGAGAAATATACCATGCCAAGAGGAGACGGAACAGGCCCGAGAGGTCAGGGGCCGGGAACAGGAAGAGGAATGGGCGGCGGCGGTCAGGGGCCGGGAACAGGAAGAGGAATGGGCGGCGGCGGTCAGGGAGGCGGTGGCTTTCGTGGCGGTCCGGGCGGAAATTGTATCTGCCCGAAGTGTGGTCATAAGATACCCCACAAAATGGGGCGTCCATGCCCCCAGGAACAATGCCCAAAATGTGGAACGGCCATGGTCCGCGAGTAGTTCATGATCACAAAAGAGGCGATTTCAAGACGTCCTCACAAAGAGCGACCTTTGCATAGCGCTCAAAATGGCAATTATGCAAAGGTCTCAAAGAAAGGAATTTTCATCCATGATCATCTCCATTGCCAGTGGCAAAGGGGGAACGGGTAAAACAACCATCGCCACAAACTTGGCTGTTTCACTGGCAGATCAAAAAGAAAAGGTTCAATTCCTTGACTGCGATGTGGAAGAGCCTAATGCTCACCTTTTTCTAAAGCCGGAAATATACGAAACCAAAAAGATCAACGCTCTGGTCCCAAAGGTAGATAAGGACAAGTGCGACTTTTGTGGGAAATGTGCCGAAATATGCCAGTTCAGTGCTATTGCCGTCATAGGCAACACTGTTCTAACATTTCCTGAACTGTGCCATAGTTGCAAGGGCTGTGTTATGGTCTGCCCTAAAGACGCTATCACCGATACTGAAAGAGAACTGGGCGTGCTTGAAAAAGGACGGGCCGGCGACATCGAATTTATTCACGGACGTCTGCGGATCGGCGAAGCAATGTCTCCACCGCTCATAAAGGCGGTGAAAGAGACCATTAAGCCAAACCATATCGCTATCATTGACGCACCACCAGGCACCTCCTGCCCGGTAATCACCGCATTGAGAGGATCTGATTTCACCATACTGGTAACAGAACCAACCCCGTTCGGGCTGAATGATCTGATTTTAGCGGTAGAAGCGGTAAGGGTTCTCGGAATTCCGTTCGGCATTGTCATTAACCGTTCGGACGTAGGCGACAGCAGGGTTGTGGAGTATGCACACCAGGAGGGGATCCCGATTCTACTCGAAATTACGGACCAGCGCAAAATAGCCGAGGCATATTCTAAAGGAATAATGATGACGGAAGTCTTTCCTGAATGGAAAGAAAAATTTCAACAACTCTATCAACAAATTAAGCAACGAGAGCTTTGAAAAACGTCGCATTTTTCAAAGCTCTCGCAACTGGTACAAACCTTATGAAAGAACTTACCATCATAAGCGGTAAAGGAGGGACCGGCAAGACCAGCATCGTGGCCTCATTTGCCGCCCTTGCCAAAGACAAGGTTATGGCGGATGGTGACGTCGATGCTGCCGACCTTCACCTGATTTTGGCTCCTGATATCAAGCACGAGGAAGATTTCAAAGGGGGCCGCACCGCACGAATCAACCATGATATCTGTACGGAATGCGGTGAGTGTATTGAACGCTGCCAATTCAACGCAATAGCTCCTGATTTTGTCGTTAACAACATAAGTTGCGAAGGATGCGGGGTATGCGTATATTTCTGTCCTGTAGAGGCCATAGAATTTCCGCAAAATATATGTGGGAAGTGGTACATCTCAGAAACGCGCTTTGGCCCCTTAGTACATGCCAGGCTGGGGATCGCAGAGGAAAATTCCGGAATGCTGGTCACTCTTGTCCGAAACCAGGCCAGGATACTTGCTGAAGAACGAGGCTTTGATCTGGTTATAATAGACGGACCTCCAGGAATAGGGTGTCCTGTTATCGCGGCAACTACCGGAGCGAGCGTGGTCTTAATTGTGACAGAGCCTACCCTCTCCGGCCTTCACGACCTTAAGCGGGTCGGTAGTCTTGCGGCCTTTTTTAAGATCCCGACTTTGATATGCGTAAATAAATACGACCTGAATCCTGATATAACAAATCAAATCGAAGATCACGCAAAAAAGCATAATATGCACTTCGTGGGCCGCATCCCTTATGACCGGGCAGTGACTCACGCCATGGTGGCCGGCAAAAGCTTAGTCGAATTTTCAGATGGCAATGCAGCACAGGCTGTCAGAGAACTCTGGGGCCGTGTGGAAGATTTTTTAAAAATTTAATTCCACCTTCTGCAACCTGAATTCACCTCTCTTTCATCAGTTTAACCTTGAACCGTGAACCCCTGAACCTAACAACCTGAGCAGTTACTAAATATCAGTTTACAAGCATTCAATTTTCCTTGAATAGTATAGTATAGTTTGATAGGTTTGTAACTTGGTGAAAAAAGATTGAAAAACCACACTATTCCTACATAAAAATATGCCTATTCAAATCCAGCGAAAAAAAACCCGACAAGTATCTGTCGGCCCGGTAAAAATCGGCGGAAACGCCCCTGTTGCCGTGCAGTCGATGACAAATACATTCACACACGATATTCCGGCCACGGTCAAGCTGATTCATCGGCTTGAGGCCGCGGGATGTGAGATTATCAGAGTCGCGGTGCCTGATATGCCCGCGGCAGAGGCGATTCGATCCATAAAAAAACAAATTCATATCCCCTTGATTGCCGACATCCATTTTGACTATCGACTTGCCCTTGCCGCTCTAAAGGCCGGCGCTGATGGTCTGCGCATCAATCCCGGGAATATTGGAAGCAATAAAAAAGTAAAGGCCGTAGCAGACCAGGCCCGTGATTATGGAGTGCCTATACGAGTAGGGATCAATGCAGGGTCTTTAGAAAAAGACCTGCGTAAAAAATACGGTGTAACACCGGAAGCGATGGTGCAAAGCGCCATGCGCCATGTGGAACTGCTCCGATCATTCGATTTCCACGACATAAAAATCTCTATAAAGGCTTCGGATGTTCTCACAACATTGGAGGCCTACCGGCTCCTCTCTTCAAAAACAGACCTCCCACTTCATGTGGGCGTAACCGAAGCCGGCACGCTTTATTCGGGAACAGTAAAGTCTGCCATAGGGATCGGTATGCTCCTTTATGAGGGAATCGGCGACACCTTACGCGTTTCATTGACTCGTGATCCTGTAGAGGAGGTACGTGTAGGCTACGAAATATTAAAGGCCCTTCATATCAGGCAACGAGGCCCTGAAATAATATCGTGTCCCACATGCGGCCGCTGTCAGGTAAACCTCTTCAGTATAGTAGACCAGATCGAATCAGTGCTTATGAATAAGACGATCCCAATTAAAATCGCCATCATGGGATGTGTGGTAAACGGCCCTGGAGAGGCGCAAGAGGCGGATATCGGGATCGCCGGGGGCGCAGGCCAAGGAATCCTCTTCAAAAAAGGAAAAGTAGTCAAAAAGGTCAAGGAAAAAGATCTTGTGAAAGTATTGCTCGATGAAGTTGAAAAGATTGAGGAATTGGGGATTAATTATAGTAAGCAGTAAGAAGTAGGCAGTAGGCAGTGAAATGTAGGGAATAGCAAGTATACATCCTGCATACTCCTTACTGCTTACTCCGTACTTCTTACTGCTTACTCCGTACTTTCCAGAAAGGAATCTTACATGCGTTATACAAAACTATTTTTGCCAACTCTTAGGGAAATCCCCGCAGACGCCGAGGTTATAAGCCATCAGCTCATGTTGCGCGCCGGAATGATTCGGAAGTTGACATCCGGGATTTATACCTATCTCCCGCTCGGACTTCGCGCCATCAAGAAAGTAAAAGAAATAATACGCGAAGAGATGGAAAGGGCCGGCGCCCAGGAGATCCTCATGCCCACAGTTCAGCCTGCTGACCTGTGGAAGGAAAGTGGTCGATGGGACGTGTACGGCAAAGAACTCGTACGGTTTAAGGATCGCCACGGACGAGACTACTGCCTCGGTCCGACACACGAAGAAGTAATCACTGATCTCATCCGCAATGAGGTCCGCTCATACCGGGATTTGCCATTGAATCTATATCAGATACAGAATAAATTTAGGGATGAGATCCGTCCCAGGTTCGGTCTGATGAGAGGGAGGGAGTTCAGCATGAAGGACGCCTATAGTTTCGATGCGGATGAAGAAGGAGCAGCTAAAAGTTACCAGTCAATGTTTGACGCCTATAATAGGATCTTTGAACGGTGCGGTCTCAACTTTAAGGCTGTGGAGGCAGACACCGGGAACATCGGAGGAAGTTTTTCCCATGAGTTTATGGTACTGGCAGACACAGGAGAAGATGCAATTGTAAGTTGTACTGAATGCGAATACGCGGCTAATATGGAAAAGGCCGAGGTAAATCCTGATTACATTATTGAAAAAGCAGGTGACGAGTCATCTCCCGTCTCTATGGAAAAGGTATCCACCCCCAATGTAAGGACGGTAGAAGAGGTGACACAATTTTTGTCCGTCACCCCAAAACAACTGGTCAAGACCATGATATTTGAAACCTCTGCTGAACCGGTAGCGGTCCTTGTAAGGGGGGATCATGAAGTGAACCCCACAAAGGTGAAAAACGTTCTCGGTGTAGAGACCTTAGAACTTGCCGGTGAAGAGACAGTACTGAAGTTTACCGGCGCTCCGGCAGGATTTGCCGGAGCTGTTGGGCTTTCCATAAAAATTATTGCCGACACTGCTGTAGAGTCCATGAAAAATATGGTTATGGGAGGAAACGAAAAAGATACCCACCTCATAGGAGTAAACAGGGGGAGGGATTTTGAGGTCTCGGAATTCGCCGATCTACGCCTTGTTACCCCTTCGGACCGTTGTCCCAGGTGCGGCAAGGCAATAGAAATTAAACGTGGCATAGAGGTAGGACATATATTTAAATTAGGAGATAAATACAGCAAAGCGCTTTCAGCCACATATCTTGATCAAAACGGAAATGAACGCTATATTATTATGGGATGTTATGGAATTGGCGTGGGTAGAACTGTTGCAGCGGCCATCGAACAAAATCACGATAAAAATGGCATCATATTCCCCATGCCCATCGCCCCATACCAGGTGGTGATCCTTCCTCTTCAGATGCGAGATAGCGAAGTTGTATCTGCCGCGGATACCCTTTATAATCAATTAACACGCCATGGGGTAGAGGTTTTGCTCGACGACCGGGATGAACGAGCCGGAGTCAAATTTAAGGACGCGGACCTTATCGGCATACCCCTTCGTGTAACAATCGGCAAAAAGAGCCTAAAAGAAGGAAAACTTGAAGTTCAATTTCGCGCAACCGGAGAAACTGAGTTGGTTCCCAGGGAGCAGGCTGACAAAGTACTATTAGATATGATTAAGAATTCAGTAAGGAGTAGGGAGTAAACAGTAGGGAGTAAACAGTAAGGAGCAAGCAGTAGGGAGTAAGCAGGAAGTGTCCGTATTTCGGCTGCTTACTGCATACTGCCTACTCCTTACTTTCCTTAATTAAATCGTATGATCCGTATAAATGACATATTAGACAAGGTTACTGCGTGCCATCCAGACGCGGAGATAGACATCATAGATCGAGCCTATATCTATTCGGCACGTATGCATGATGGACAGGTACGGCTTTCCGGAGAGCCATATCTTGCCCATCCTTTAGAAGTGGCTAATATTCTTGCTGATATGAAACTCGACGTAACCAGTGTAGCGGCAGGTTTTCTTCACGACGCACTGGAAGATACCAAGGCGACCGTTGAGGACCTAAAGGATATATTTGGAGAAGAAGTTACCCATATCGTATCCGGTGTTACAAAACTGAGTAGACTTTCCTTTAAGAGTTCGGAAGAACGCCAGGCTGAAAGCATCCGCAAGATGATACTGGCCATGGCTGACGATATCCGGGTACTCCTGATAAAACTAACTGACAGGCTTCACAACATGCGAACCCTTCAGTTTCACAAACCGGAAAAACAGGTCGAAATCGCCCGGGAAACCCTTGACATCTATGCTCCGCTGGCGAATCGCCTCGGCATCTTCTGGATCAAAAAAGAACTTGAAGATACCGCGTTCAAGTATCTGGCGCCTGATGAATATAACAGGATAAGAGGCTGGATCACCAAAAATCAAGAGGAACGTGAAAAACACATTGACGCGGTAAAAAAGATTCTAAAAGAGAAAATGGAGGAGCACAATCTTGAATGTGAGGTGTTGGGACGACATAAACACTTTTACAGCATCTATAAGAAAATGATGGATCAAGGCCTCGATTTTGAAGAGCTTTACGACATTATTGCGTTTCGAATTATCTTAAACAGTGTAAAGGAATGCTATGAAGCCCTCGGCATAATTCACTCGCTCTGGAAGCCTATTCCAACACGATTCAAAGATTACATCGGCATGCCGAAAACCAATATGTATCAATCATTACATACCGCTGTTATAGGGCCTTTTGGTGAACGGCTGGAGATACAAATCCGGACCCGCGAAATGGACAGGATAGCTGAAGAAGGTATCGCGGCCCACTGGCAGTATAAAGAAGGCCGAGCCGGTGACGAACAGAGTGATCGACAATTTGCCTGGCTGAGACAGTTGATCAAAAATCAAAAAAGTCTCAAAGATCCCAGGGAATTCATGGACACAGTTCGAATTGATCTGTTTCCAGACGAAGTCTATGTTTTTACACCCAAAGGAGAAGTAAAAGAGTTTCCAAAAGGCGCCACACCCGTCGATTTTGCTTATAGCATCCATTCGGAAGTAGGACACCGATGTACAGGGGCAAAAGTGGACGGAAGAATGGTTCCGCTCAAATATAAGCTCCAAACCGGAGAACGGGTAGGAATTATCACTTCTTCACGCCACAAACCGAGCAAGGATTGGCTGAATTTTGTCGTCACCTCAAAGGCCCGATCAAGAATTAGACAATGGATCAAAACAGAAGAACGCGAAAAAAGCCTCGCTCTCGGGAGGGAGCTGTGTGAAAAAGAATTTCAAAAACATAACCTCCGTTTCAACCCCAAGTCAGAAGAATTTCAAAAAATCGCCCAAGAGTTCGGGTTCAAGTCTAACAACGACCTTCTTGCCGCTGTTGGATACGGAAAGATAACTCCACTTCAGGCAGTCAACAAACTCCTCTCCAAGTCAGCAACAGAGGAAGACGCTGTAACCTTTATCGATAAGCTAAAAAGACGTATACAAAAAAAGAAACGGCGCGCAGGGATATTAGTCCATGGAGTAGAGGATATAATGATCCGTTTTGGCAAATGCTGCAACCCTATCCCTGGGGACTCGGTAGTAGGTTATATTACAAGAGGTAGAGGGGTGACTGTCCATCGTGTCGGTTGCGTCAGCACGCTAACGATAGATCCTGAACGAAAGATAGATCTTGAATGGGCGGAAGGCGCTCAAGATACTCATCCCGCCAAAGTTAGCGTTGTTTGCCACAACAAAGTAGGCCTATTGGCTGATATATCAGCCATAATAAGTAAAGAAGGGGCAAATATTATTGACGTCAGTATCAGGACCGACACCCCGAATAAACAGGCCGAATGCACCTTTGTCGTTGAGGTGGTCAACACAAAGCAACTTGATATGATCATCAGGAAGTTAAAAAAGATAAAGTTCGTGATACAGGCGGCAAGACAATCATGAAATGTCCGTTCAGAAATGGCATCAGGAGGGCTTTATCACCGCCCCTGATCTCAAACACCTTGTACACACCTTAATACGTTTAACCTGACCGCCCACCACAGCCCTTACCCGCTGGAGGTTCGGATAGAATCTACGGTTGGTTATATTGTGGGCATGGCTTACATTATGTCCTGTCTGAAAGCCCTTGCCGCATATACTGCATTTTACCATTATTGTTATCTCCTTGAACTAAAATAAAAAGATTTGTTTAACATAATTTTATCTAACAGGCAAACGAAAAATTTACTATCGTTTTTGCTATGAAACTTCAATCACCTCAATCCCTTCTCGATCAAAGAGGGCGGCACAGACTCCTATTATTTTCCTGTTATCTGTATCAATCTCTTTCCCAAAGCCGCAGGAAGGGCTCTTATCTTTTACATAGCATTTTGAAACAGAGTGTTTTCGAAGCATCTCCAGAGCAACAAAAGCCCCTCTAAGGAAATGGTCCGTAACATCCTGACCTTCATCATTAATCACTCTGGCGGTGCCATCCAGAACATCATACCCCGTGCCCCCAATAATGCGAGC
>JAUWMN010000171.1 GCA_030613165.1 Desulfobacterales bacterium | reverse complement strand
AAAAATCCTTGCCTGTTTTTAAGCCGTTTTGCTCCAGAACAGGACGTAGTACCTCCTTGGTGGTGCCCGGATAGGTGGTGGACTCTAAGATGATCAGGTGACCTTTTTGCAGGTTTGGTGCGATTGCTTCCCCTGTGGTGCAGATATACGATATATCCGGTTCCCTGTGACGGGTGAGCGGGGTAGGGACGCAGATGATGATTACGTCTACTTTTTTCAAACGAGCAAAATCTGTGGTTGCGTCGAAGCGTCCACTTTTCACCATTGCGGCAATACTGTCAGCGCTGATGTGCTTGATATAACTCTTGCCGGCAAGGAGCGCTTTTATTTTTTTCTCATCCACGTCAAAGCCGCATACCGGGAAGCCTTTGTTGCAGAATTCTATGATGAGGGGTAGGCCGACGTAGCCAAGGCCGATAACGCCGACTGCTGCTTTGTGATTTTTAATGCGCTGTTTGAATGACTTGTGGTCCATGTTTTTGGAATGCCTTTCTATTAATGGGATGAATTAAGGTTTATTGGGGTTCACCGCGGAGACGCAGAGTGCGCAGAGAGAAAGATTTAAGATATAAACTCTGCGCTCTCTGCGTCTCGGCGGTGAATGAAAACATCTTTTCTTATCACATATAACTAAACTTCTGCAACCCAACTCCCCCAAACTCACCATCCCATCTTCTCATCTTCCCAGAAAGCTACCACCTATAAGGAGCAGAGGTCAGGGTGACGGTGAAGATGACGGTGTTTTCTACAAAGTCATCTGTATTAATGTTGGAGTTTCGATCTCGATATGAGTACGTAAGCGCTGTTGCTATCCAGGGACGCGGCTGATAGCTTAGGCCCGCTGCACCGACTGCGGTATAGTCTTCACGGTTCTCTGCCGTGTCTTCATACTTGTCCCGCCTGTAGCTGCCCGAGATGTTTCCTGAGAAATGTTTTGCAAAATGGTGACGCGCGGAAGCCGAGAGTGCCCAGTACCAGTCAAACCCGAGATTGTCTGCCCCGAAATAAGAGTCTTTATAGCCGGAAACAGCGTTGAAGCTGATCGAGCTTCGTTTGAAATTCCATGCCTTGTTCAGATCGATATTTGCCGTGAATTTTTCTTCATTATCCTGTTCTTTTATGTCACGTACAAGATATCCACCGGAAAGAGACATTGATGAGTCTTCATCCCATGTATATCCCATACCGACGGAGCCGTCATATATCTGATAATCTGAGCTATTCCCCAGATAATCCATATCGGTATGCGCGTATTGAATGAATACATTAAATTGCTGTGAGAGCTGCCTGATAAGTTTCACGCGTCCGTTCCATCGATCAAAGTCATCGGATGGGCCCTCAAATTCTCCCCGCGTATAACCTATCCCCGTATCCATACCAAGATGAGGCTGAAACCAATACGTAAGATTTAGATTTGCGGCGTGACTCTTGGAATCCTCTTCTTCAGGGTCCTCATGGTTGCGTAATGTATCTATATATCCAAGACTGATAGTATCAGCAGGACCAAATTGATGTGAAATCCGTGCAAATGCTCTATTGGTGTAATAGGGCTCCCGGCTTTCGCGGACCGTCTCATCTTCGGGTTCATACCTGTTGATTTGCTCTTCAGTTTTCAGGAATG
The DNA here is from genome assembly GCA_030613165.1 of Desulfobacterales bacterium. Taxonomy (GTDB): domain Bacteria; phylum Desulfobacterota; class Desulfobacteria; order Desulfobacterales. The sequence goes on along the minus strand of JAUWMN010000171.1, from coordinate 3,075 downwards.
TATCGTTTACGGTCAATTCTGTGTGCTTGGTCATCTGGACTCGGCCTACTATTGATGCGTTGTGCCGAACACCGTCATACTCCGAGTGTTTGTCATAGTAGGTGAACGTAGGCGAATAACTCAGCGTTATCTCGTCGGTCTTCCCTGATAGGTTGTAACGGAGACCAGGAGTGACGGTAGTAATCCACTCTGACTCAGTGTTGTCTTCAGCAAGGAATAGGTTGTCGGTGTACTCCTCGCCTGCGGAAATCGAGGGAGCAAGAACGGACTGGAGCTCGGCGTAGCAGACTGAAGAGCATAAAAGGGAGAAGATAAATAGTAGCTCACCGCAGAGAAGCAAAGGACGCAGAGTGCGGGGCGCATAGCTGAAAAGGGGTTTCGGGTTTCGGGTTACGCGTTGCGGGTTACGCGTTGCGGGTTGCCTCTTCGTTAATAACATTTTCTGACCTCTGACTTCTGACATCTATCCCCTGATCCCCGACCACTAAAAACTATCCTGAAAATCCTGTTGATCCTGTCTAACTAAAACTTACGGAACGATGATTGTGTCATTTGCTTTCAGCAAGATATTCTGCCCGAAATCTTTTCCTTTGATGATATCTTTGTAATTGATGGTGATGATCTTTTCTTTTCCGTTTTCTACGCGAAGGAGGATGATTTTGGTTTTTGTCGCCCATTCGGTGAAGCCTCCGGCACGCGCAAAAGCCTGCAGTACGGTGAGATCTTTCAAGAGGTCATATTCGCCGGTTCTGCCAATTTCTCCGAGTACATAGTATTTCTGGCTCGTTGGCGTCTTCACTATGACAGTAACGGTGGGAGAGTCGACAAGAACTTCAAGTTTCTTTTCAATAGTCTCCTTCAATTGCATGGTGGTTAGGCCGGATGCCTGTACGTCATTAAGAAGTGGGAGCGAGATCATACCGTCCATCCTGACAAAGGTCTCATTGGACAGATCGGGTTCTTTCCAGACATGTATTGCGAGAACATCGCCGTTACCGATTTTATAAGAACCTCCTAAGGTGGCGGGTGTGTCATGTTTTGTGGGAGTTGAGGGATGAGAAGGGGCTTCCTGGGCACAAACCTGTCCGGCTACGGTGAAGACAGCAACCAATAAGATACTAAAAACGAGAAAAAGAGATTTATTGTTCATGGTGATTATATTCCTCCTTGAGATTTGAGATATTGAAATCTCACTTCTTTACTTTTTAAGTCCCTATATTCAACTTAACATTTCTATTAGGTAGATTAATAGGATTTGCGAAATCAACGACTTTCTTGGACAGAAGGTGATCGGCATATTTTCGGGCATCCTGCACCGTCTTCAAAGTTCCCAGAGCTACTCTAAATATAGTATTTTCGTTATCATGTGACAGAAGTACGTGAACCTTTGTTCCAATCTTTTTAAAACGGTTGTACGCAAGACCAGCCGCATACACGGTAGAAAAGGAGGCAACATGAACCGAGTATCTGCCTGTGATTTCTTTGTCTGTCAACGAGGGAAACAAAATGTCCTGCTCTATCTCGATTATGTTGGGATTCTCGATTCCAGAGGCGCTCGTTGCTAACAACAGCAGAATCTTCTCATTGACAATACCATATACTTTCAGGGCAAGCCCCATCAGTGTGTCTCCCTCCTTAACGCGAATCGTCTGTTGCAGATGACGCTTCTTGTCGGGGGGGGATGATACTTTAGGTTGCTTTGTCGCGTTATTACCCGGCAGCGGGGGACCGGTGTCTTGCACAAGGTTTTGCTTCGTGGGCATGGAGCTTGCCGGTTGCATGGAATGAGAGAGAGTTGCCGGAGATATCCCATCACGGGAATCTTTAGACATGGTGACGATGTCGGGACCGGCGAACAGGTTTTGACAATAGGTCAATGCGGTCTTAAGGCATGAGTGGGTTTCCTGAGTAAATAATAGGGCCTGCATGAATGCTAACATTAATAGGGCAAGTAAAGCTATTTTGAGAAGTCTTTTCCCTTTACGGCGTTTTTCTTGCTGCGGTTTTTCTCCTGATTCATTCTGAGTCGGTGCCTTAGCAGGGAGTGGCAGGTTCATTTCCATATAAGTTTTGCGAATCATTTCGGGTGTCAGCTTTTTTTTGTCTTGAACAAATCCCATCAATAGGGTGTTATCGCAGATGCTGTTGATCAGGCGAGGATATCCGTTAGAATATTCATACACCGCGGCTACGACCGATTTATGGAACAGCTTTGGGGACCCTCCTGAAGCAATAACGCGTTTTTGAATATAGGCCGCTGTTTCTGCCGGGTTCAAAGGAAGGAGATGATATCGAATACTAATTCGCTGCAACAAGGGACGACATTGGGGCGCACTCAAAAGTGTATTAAGTTCGGGTTGCCCGACCAGTATGATATTAAGTAGTTTTTCATTACTTGTTCCCATGTTGGAAAGTAAACGAATCTCTTCCAGAAGATCAAAAGAGAGGGCTTGTGCTTCATCTATAATAAGCAAAATATTGGTTCGGGTTGTGGCATATTCTTTCAGAAGCTTTTCAAATTGTATGAGAAACTCTCCTTTCCCACCATTGGAGGGCTTTATACCGAGCGAAGAGGCGATATAATAGAGGAAATCTTCTCTATTAAGCACGGAGTTAGAAAGGTGCACAATACGGGTTGATCCATTGAGGTATCTCAGGAGAGTATGTACCATTGTAGTCTTGCCTGTGCCCACTTCTCCTGTCAGCAGAATAAATCCTTTATTTCCCAATATGCCGTATTTTAGGAGCGCCAGCGCCTCCTTGTGTTTCTCGCCAAGGTAGACAAAATGAGGGTCAGGAGTCAGTTCAAATGGTTTTGTGTTAAATTTGTAGAAGTCTAAGTACATTTTTGTTACGGGTTACGGGTTACGGGTTGCGAGTTACGGGTTACGGGTTACGAGTTACGGGTGATGAGCCTATGGCTCAAGGTTCAAAGGTTCAGGGTTCAAAGGTTCAGGGTTACGGATTTTTTTTCTCTATTCTCTGTCCTCTGATTTCTATTCTCTGACTTATGTCCTCTGCGCTTTCAGCGCTGAGCCATGCGTACACATAGCTCCGCCCCTTGACTTACATGGG
>JAUWMN010000205.1 GCA_030613165.1 Desulfobacterales bacterium | reverse complement strand
GAAACTATTTAGGATTACCACGTGGGGAGAGTCTCATGGCAAGGCTGTTGGGGTGATTATCGACGGATGTCCCCCTCGTATCCCATTAGATGAAAAGATTATTCAAGAGGATCTCGATCGCAGGAAACCTGGGAGCGGTCCGACTTCTACCGCCAGAAGGGAGAAGGATCAGGTAAAGATTCTTTCAGGAACCTTAAACGGTCTTACTACCGGGACTCCCATTGCCATGATGGTTGAAAATCGTGATGTAAAAAGCAGCGCGTATAACGAGCTTAAAGACCTCTATCGTCCAGGGCACGCGGATTTTACGTATCAGAAAAAATATGGAATCCGTGATTGGCGCGGAGGGGGCCGCGCTTCTGCCAGAGAGACAGTGGGGAGGGTTGCCGCGGGGGCTGTGGCACGAAAGGTCCTTTCTTTGGAATCGATTTCTGTTGTTGCCTACACCCTCGAACTGGGAGGTGTGGGAGTATCTTCGATAGACCTCGCGGAAGTGAATAACAATCCTTTTCGCGCTCCTGATCGATCCGCTGTAAAAGAGATGGCAAGACGTGTCGCAGAGGTCAAAAAAGCGGGGGATTCAATCGGGGGTGTTGTAGAAGTTATTGCCCACGGGGTGGCTCCCGGACTCGGGGAACCGGTCTTTGATAAATTAGACGCGGAATTGGCAAAGGCGTTGATGAGCATTGGCGCGGTAAAGGGAGTGGAAATTGGCGCCGGTTTTGAAGCCGCAAGAAGCCTTGGCTCCCAAAATAATGATCCGATCAGCGCTGATGGGTTTTTGAGCAACAATGCCGGCGGCATTCTTGGAGGGATTTCAAATGGTGAGCCGATTGTTGTCCGCGCAACAGTTAAACCGATTCCCTCCATAGAGATCGAGCAACAAACCATTACGGTCGATAATAAGCCGACACACATTTCAGTAAAAGGTCGTCATGACGTATCAGCCATCCCGCGAATAAACGCGGTCTGCGAGGCTATGGTGTGTCTGACACTTGTCGATTTTTATTTACGGCAAAAAGTGATGGCGTCGTAAAAAGTCCAACATTCTGAGGCCACTATGGAACTAAAACTTATATGTAGCACTTTTTTTGTAATCTTCGTGGCAGAACTCGGTGATAAGACACAGTTAGCCACACTGTCTCTTGCCGCTCAAAGCGGGAAAAAATGGAGCATTTTTCTTGGGGCTTCAATTGCTCTTATCGCTACCAGTCTGATAGGCACGCTTTTAGGCGGCACGCTCGGGCACCTAATACGACCAGACTACGTTCGGACGGGAGCCGGCCTACTGTTCATAGTTATTGGCATATTGATGATTTTGGGGAAACTGTAGATGATGGTTTCGTAAAAAGTTTGCAAATAAAAGGCTTAAGATTTTGTGCTAAGGATACGAACGTAGTAAGTAAAAAAAGTTTTTATTTCTCTGTCGTGGGAACATTATTAAGTTAAAGGTGGTATATGGAGAGCCTTAAAGATTTTAGTATAAAAGACCTTGCTGAGCAGCTCGCCATTCTAAACGAAATCGAAAAAAAGAAAAAATTTGAGGCGATCCCGGAACTTTTCGAATTATATGCTACCCCCTTAGACGATGACGCTGTTGATTATATGATCGACAACACTCTGAGAGCGCTTTTGTCACAGAATGAAAAAGAAACTGTTAATGGCCTCCTTTCGAACAGCAGTAGAGTAAAAAAAATTTGTATCCAAACAGCAGGGCAGCATCGGTTTAAATCTGCCGCGCCAACCCTTATTGACCTGACATCCAATGAAGAAAATTCTGAAATACTCTTTGAGATCCTCTCCTCCCTTGCCGCGATAAAGGGACCTGAATTTTTGGAGGTCTTCCAGAGATATCTCCATCACCCGGAAACGCTTATCTCCGCTTTGGCCGTTGAGATGATAGGCGCTTATGGCGATCTTACTTCATTGGATGCGTTGTGCAAAATAATAGAGGAAGCCGAAGCTGACGAGCACTATGGAAAATGTGACCTGGCAACCGGGAAAACCATAGAGGTACTGGCGGCTCTAAAAAATGATAAGGCTATATCTTTTCTCGTTTCAAAAATACACCACAAGAATCCCACTGTAAGACGTGTTATTCAACAAACGGTTATTGAAATCGGCTCTGGGGCGGTTCCTTTTATTGCCCCGCTTTTTGACCAGGAGGATGTGGACCGGAAAATCCTGGCGGCTAACGCACTTGGTCTGATAGAAGACAAAAAGGGAGGAGATATATTAGTAGCTGCCCTTGACAAAGGATCCGCAAACCATCCTAACATAAAGTTTGCCATATACGAAGCGCTCGGCAGAATACCCTTTATGAAAGGTCTTGTTTGTCTGATCGACGGTTTGTCAGAGGAAGACGATCTGATTCTAATGGCGGTTGTATCTTCTCTTAATGAACAAGTAAATCCTGGGGTAATTAAGCAACTTAAAGAGATTGTCACTGTCGGCAATACACAAAGCAAAAGAGTGGTACAGGCAATCGTATCCTCAAAGGCCTTAGCCATTTTTGAAGCCCTTTATGAAGATGAAAATATAGCCGCGAGATTGATTGCAAACATTTCAAGATCAAATGACCCAGAGACAGTTTCCGCATTTCGTGAAAAACTGGAACTCATGGACGAAGATAGGGCGAAGTCGGACATAGAAAAGATTTCAACACCTTCTACCAAGGAAACCGGGAAAAAAGTATTGGCCGTTGACGATTCAAAAGCGATGCTTCTTTTTTACCGAAGCGTGGCATCTGATTTGGGCATTAATGTAACAACCGCTGTCAATGGCAAAGAGGCTTTGGATATTCTGGATTTGGGAGAGATGTTTGATTTGATTTTAACAGATATGAACATGCCGATCATGGACGGTATAGAATTTACCCGCAAGGCCCGCACCAATCCCGCCTTTGCAACAATCCCCATTATAATGGTAACTACAGAAACGGAAAGTTCACAGGTCCAACTGGCGAACAAAGTAGGAGTAAGTGACTTTATGAAAAAACCCTTTACGCCGGACATGTTGCAGACCAAGATTAAAGAACACCTCCACACAAAAATATCTTGACATTTTTGATAGTTTCGTAGATAATGTTTAATTTGTTTGATTGGTCGCTTGATAAGACTCTCATTTATCATTTATCATCTGGCATTGATCATTGGGCATTTATCATTAGAAATCGGATTAATGCTCATACTCAAACCACATCGGCTATTGTCTTTGCAATACCCTTTGTACAAGTGCCGCTGTAGTACTAAAAATATTAAATGATAGATGACAATTAAATGATAGATGACAGATGATTAATGATAACAAAGATGGACTCATCAGGGACTTGTTACTTTTTTGACACAGTCGAAGTAATGTTATATATTATAAAATAGACATGATGATCTCGTAAAAGGTCGCCAGGTACCCTTTTTCGTCATTCCCGCAAAGCTTGTCCTCGACCCGATCGGGGAGCGGGAATCCAGTAATATCAGATGGTTCTGGGCTCCCGCCTGCGCGGGAGTGACAGAAGGTTGGACTTTTTACGAGATCATCAAACATGAAAGGAGAAATAAACCAATGAACGTAAGAGTTGCTGTCCCTTCTGTAAACCCGGGGGGACTGGAAGCAGAAAGAGCAGGGCATTTTGGGCACTGTGACGTATTTACCATTGTTGATATTGAAGATGGTGAGATAAAAAATACCAGCATTGTTGAGAACGTGTCGCACGCACAGGGCGGTTGTATGGTCCCGGTAAATTTACTCAGCCAGCAGAATGCCAATGCCCTCATTGTTGGCGGGATTGGAATGCGTCCATTCCTTGGCTTTCGCCAAGTAGGCATCGATGTCTATTATTCAGCTAACAGTAATAACGTAGGGGCAGTCGTAGACGATTTTATTAATGGAAGATTGCAAATTATTACTGAACAACAAACTTGTGGTGGCCAAGGAAGGTAAGTTTAACTTAGGTTTAATACAAAAAATGTCATAAAAATGACACGCCATTGTTCACTCTATATTTTTCCTTCCAATTTAATAAGCGCTCACTCTGAGCTAATCATCCTTGTTTGACGTCTAATGGTTTCGTAAAAAGCCTTTAATGTGCTTGTAATCAAGCACATTAAAGGCCCCAATTCATCTGATACCTCCTTAATG
>JAUWMN010000083.1 GCA_030613165.1 Desulfobacterales bacterium | reverse complement strand
GTTCAAGGTTAAACTGACCCCCCTCACGTGAGAGAAAGGAACTAAGTTGATGACAGCAGCAGGATACGCCGGCTACAGAAAGGTGATAGCCAATACGACCGAGAGCAAAGAAAAGATCCTCTTGATGCTCTATGAAGGAGCCATCACCTTTGTAAGAATCGCACGAAGAGGGATTGAAGAAAAAAATCCCAAACTAAAGGGTGAGAACATCTCAAAGGTCCTGGCGATCCTGGCGGAGCTTGATTGCGCGCTTGACAGGGAAAAAGGTGGAGAGCTGGCAGAGAACCTGGCCGCTCTATACAGCTATTTAACGAACCGGCTGACCACCGCAAATATCAAAAACGATCCTGAAGCGCTGGATGAGGTGGGAAGGCTCCTCCGCGAACTGTATGAGGGTTTCAAGGGGGCTGCAGTGCCTGCTCACGCCAAAAACAGTGAATCGAAAATGAAAGAAGGAGTCCGCATTGCAATCTAAGACACATGAAACTCTGTATAGGAGTCTTCTCGATATTACCGCCAGGGTTAAAAGAGCCCTTGGTGAAGATGATGCTCAGGCGCTCATGCGGTTGGCCGGAGAACACAGGAATGTAATGGTTAGACTCAACCAGGCGGGCTTGAGCCAGGATACTGAGCTGCTCGATCTGGTAAAAGAGGCGCGCGACCAGGTTCACGAGGTTGTTGCGGAAATAGGAAGGCAACGGGATGAAGTAGGCCGGCAACTCGTGATGTTTGAAAAGAAAAAAAGGGTCTCTGCCGCATATGCGAAAAACGGTTGAGGGGGTGGGTTTAAAATGATAGTACAGGCAGTCAATACGGTTAGAATCCAACAAACATCAAATCCCGCCAGGGCTGCGGTCTCTGATGCGCCGGCCCAGCATAGGGAAGTCGAGCAGAAGGCAAAACCGGAGATCAAGATTTCTCAAGCAGTGTTAGACGGTGTGCAGCATGAGATACAAAAAATGAGTAATGTAGGACTTCAGTTTTCAGTGCATGAGAGCACGGGCCGGACCATAGTGAAAGTTGTTGATAAAGAGACTGGAGCGTTGATCAGAGAGATTCCGGCCAAGGAACTTCTGAACCTGGCTGCCAAGATAGAAGAGATGATGGGGATTCTCTTTGATAAGAGGGTCTGACAGCGCCAAAATTACAGATGGGAATTTCAATCTGCAAATCAAGCTGGTGGCTACACTCGCATATCCACCCAACAACCTTGCGAGGGCATTAGCCACCCTTTTCACTCGCTTTCTTTTTCCAGTCCTCCAAGAACGCCATGTTTCCGGACGCTCGAGCGCGTCGGAGAGTTCACGGATGCGCGACTCAAGATAACCGAGGTCGGCGACCTTACAACAAGTGAATGGTTAAAAAGGTCGCCTCTCAATAAGGGAAAAAATTTTTGCCTTATTTTATCGTTAAACATTTCCAACCAATTGAACGATATATAGATGACTTCGTAACAACTCATCTATATTGATAAAAATAAATTTTTATTGCCTTTTTCCTAAAGTATTCCTATTATATGCCGATAAAATAGTCAGGAGGAATTCCATGACTATTTCTACATATCAAATACAAAATGTATTGAGGGTCTATGGGAAACAGCTTCGTCAAGGAAAAACTCTAAAACGACAGCTTCCCTCAATAGAGAGTCCTCAAGACAAGATCGATATCTCTACTGATGGAAAAAGAAGCGCTATTATTAAGAAGCTGGCATCAGAGGTTGTTGATAAAATAGCTTATTCCGGCCCCAGTAATGATATCGAGGCTAATACGCTTAAGGAATTGGAAGAGGAATACGGAAGCAATCTCAGTGTGGCCAGGGACGAGTCAACTAACAAGTTGGTTTTCAAGGTAATTGACAAACAGAAAAATGAAACAATTGAAATTGTCTCTTCGGAAGATTCTGATTTTTTGAAACAGCGATTAGAAGAAATCGCAAAAAGCAAGATCGATAACAACATGTTCTCGTAAGAGACAGGAGGTATGAAATGAAAATAACAAACGGCATAGGCTACGAAGCCAATAAATATATCGACAAAACAACAACAAACCAGGAAGTGGAAGCAGATAAAAAAGCTATCCAGAATACAGGTAGTGCACCTAACTCAGATGCTGTTGTCAATTTGTCACAAGCCTCTAAGGAAATTCAAATCGCCCAAAAGGCTGTTGCAGAAACGCCGGATATCAGGGCAGAAAAAGTAGAGGACATAAAGACACAAGTTGACAATAATACATACGAAATAAACTATGACAAGGTAGCGGACAAGATTGTCGGCACAATGTTTGATGACTTTGCGTGATTTCTATTGGTCGGGTAGTCGATTTTTTGACGACTCAACTATTTGACTACTCGACGTGAGGACGCGGTAGGCGTATTGCATATAGCGTGTATATAGTTTCTTTGGTTTTACGATAAACCTTCATTTTTACTGGAATTCCGGCTTTTCCTGAAAAAATCTTAACGATCTCCTCCCTTGCCATTCCAAGTATGTTACGATCATTAAAACCGATTATATAATCATCAACACAAAGCCCCGCGAGCACTGCCGGAGAGCATTCCGACACGTGAGATACCACTGGACACGTCTTATTGTTAAGCTTTCCCATAATGATGCTAAATCCCAACCATCCTGAGTAGCGATCACGTCTACTTTCAATATGTCTGCGGCAAAAATAGTCATAGGCGCTATTGATCCTTTTGAGTCTTTCCACACCAGCTAAGCCGATAGATCCATCTCTGTTTGAGACAACATCCGGATGATACTTCTTTGCCAATTTTCGATAGGCCACCTTAATATCATTAAATGTCGCTCTTTCATCCAGTCCAAAAATACGATAACAGGATGCAACTTCTCTCAAGATTCCTCCTTATAGATATAAAACATACAAGATGTTGTGAATTGATATATCATATAACCTATATATTGTCCAGATGTCCTGATATTGCCTCAGATGTCCTGTCAAACCATCTGCTTTAATTCATTCAGCACATTTAGAGCTTCAAGAGGTGTCGTGTCAGAAACGTCTATCTGCTCCAGTTTGTCCACCAATGCCTGATTGGACGTCTTAAAAAGTGTTAACTGCACATCAGCATGTTTTTTCGGTCTTTTTTTTGAGCGAGCAATGTTTGGTTCTCCCTCTTCGTTAAGCTCACCTTTCTCTATATTTTTGAGGATCTCCTTTGATCTCTCTATAACTTCTTTAGGAATGCCGGCCAACCTTGCTACTTGTATTCCATAACTTCTATTTGTTCCGCCTTCGATCAGCTTTCTTAAAAAAATTATCTCCCCGTTCCACTCTCTTACGGCAACGTTGTAATTTTTGACCCTCGGTTTGGTAGCGGCAAGGTCGGTCAGTTCATGATAATGCGTCGCAAACAGGGTTTTAATCCCCTTTCCCTTCCAGTCATGAAGGTACTCGGCAACAGCCCATGCGATACTAAGTCCATCAAAGGTGCTGGTTCCCCTCCCGATTTCATCCAGGATAATCAAGCTTCTCTCTGTGGCAGTATTCAAAATCCTGGCGGTTTCCTGCATCTCCACCATAAAGGTACTCTCTCCCCGCCCCAGGTTGTCAAGCGCTCCCACCCGTGTAAATATCCGATCAACAATACTGAGAGAAACAGATTCCGCGGGAACAAATGAACCGATCTGCGCCATCAACGCAACCAGCGCAACCTGACGTAAGATCGTTGATTTGCCGGCCATATTGGGGCCCGTAATCATCAATACCTGTTGGCCCTCATCATCCATTTCTATCGTATTAGGAACAAACCGTTCCCCTGTCATCATCTTTTCAATCACCGGATGACGAACGTCTTCCATAAGTAATGTTCCGTCTTCCTTGATCTTCGGTTTTACATAACCATTTTTGTCCGCCACCTCGGCCAGGGAACAAAGAACATCCAGCCTTGCCAACAGGGTCGCGCTCTTTTGAATGCGGAGGTTATTTTGTACTACTTTTTCCCGTATGCCATTAAAGAGATCATATTCCAGCGCGGCCCGCCTCTCCTCGGCGGTTAAAACCTTAGCCTCGTATGTCTTTAAATCCTCTGTAATATATCTCTCCGCGTTCACCAGTGTCTGTTTGCGAATGTAATGAGGGGGAACTGATTTGATATGGGTTTTTGAAACCTCAATATAGTATCCAAAGACCTTATTAAAACCTATTTTTAATGAACGTATTCCGGTTGTCTCCCGCTCTTTTGCTTCTAAACTCGCGATCCATTCTTTGCCTCCTCTACAGATACTTACAATCTCATCCAGCTCTGTATCGTATCCGGGATTAATCATTCCGCCTTCATGAATGGTATGCGGCGGGTCATCGCAAACCGCCTCTTCAATCAGATCCCCCACATCGGCTAAATCATCCAGCTTTGCGTGGATTTGCTGAAACAGATCGGATTGGAATGCTTCCATCAAGGTTCGAATCTCAGGGATCTTTCTAACAGAACGCTTCAGGGCAATGAGATCCCGGGCATTGGAATGTGCCAGAACGATTTTGGAGTTCAGGCGCTCCAGGTCATAAATATCTGAAAGCGCTTCGCGCAGGGCGCGGCGTAATGTTATATCCCCCCTTGCCTCTTCTACCGAGCCCAAACGAAGTCTTATCTTTCCGGGATCAAGGAGAGGATAATTCAACCACTGGCGAATCATCCGTCCTCCCATGGAAGTGACGGTTTGATCAAGCACCCAAAGAAGTGTTCCTTTACTTGAACGGGCGCGTATGGTCTCGAACAGTTCCAGATTCCTCTTGGTATTCTCATCCAGTATCATGTAGTCCGCGAGATAATACGCGGCCACATGATTGATATGCGGAACCATACCCTTCTGTGTTTCGTGAATATATTGAAGAAGAGCGCCGGCAGCCGAGATCCCCGAACGCATTGCGTCACATCCGAACCCCTCCAGGGAGTGGGTGTTAAATTGTTTTAAAAGCGAGGCCCGGGCTCTATCCAATTCAAACAGATTATCATCTAATAGGGTGACCATTTTTTCGTTAAAATAGGACAGGAAGGCCTTGATTTCCGAATCCTCTTGAATCGATTCCGGTATAAGGACCTCGTTCGGATCTATACGCAAAGACTCGTCAACGACAACATTGAAGGAATCCGACTCGGTTACTCGAAAGTCGCCGGTAGAGATATCAAGACAGGCAAGCCCGAAGTAATCTTTGTAACGAAACAGCGCCATAATAAAATTGTTTGATTTGGCATCCAATAGTTCCGGATCAATAACCACGCCCGGAGTCACCACACGGACCACATCCCGCTTTACCAGCCCTTTTGCTTGACGCGGATCTTCGACCTGTTCACAGACAGCAACCTTGTATCCATTCTCTATCAAGCGCGCGATATATCTCTGCGCGGCGTGATGCGGGACTCCACACATTGGAATAGGTTTGTCATCTTTTTTATTTCGGGATGTTAAGGTAATCTCGAGGATACGGGAGGCAATCTCAGCATCTTCAAAGAACATCTCATAAAAATCGCCCATTCGATAAAAAAGGAGCGCGTCAGGATACTCCTTTTTTATAGAATGGTACTGCTGTAGCATTGGAGTGATTTTAACCGACATTGATAGTGTTACCTAAACGCTTTCTTCTGAAGCGTTCTCTTCGGGAACAACATCTTCCGGTTCAGTATCTTCATCTGCGGCGCTTTCAGAGGTTGCAGACACGCTCTTAAGCATCCTTAACTCTTCTTCCATGTCCCTTATCTTCTCACTGTTCGCCTTCAGATCCCTTCTTGCTTTCAAACGTTCTCCCAGGCTGAGAAAATAGGCAAGTAAAAATCCAAACAGAAACAAACTTAAAAAGATAAGAGAAGCTTGAATATTAAGCATCTCGTAGCGCTTAATCCCGATATTGAGTTTCAAGTTAAAGAGATGTGTAAAAGCCGCCAAATTTTGATATACAAAAAGGCCTATAAAGGCGGCAATAATCAATACAAGTATCAGTTTAAATTTCTTCATCTGTTTCCTCCAAAAAAAGATTAGGACGCAGATTTTCGCCGACGCCCGCAGATAACTATTCTAAAATTGTTGAATACCCTATAAAGTGTTACGAGTTACGTGTTACGAGTTGCGAGTTAAAAAGAAAAAAATGATAGTTAATAATTGGTTTGGGTAACAAAGCAAACCGCTTTATTCAATACATAGATTAGAATGAAAACAAGAAAACCCGTAACACGTAACCCGCAACTCGCAACTTTATATTAAAGATCCTGACAATCTGCGTTCATCTGCGTCCAAAATGGAATTTCCCAATCAATTATTAACTAATTCTGATAAGTTTCAGATCTCCCTTCAAACCAAGTTTGTCGCCGACCACAATTACAACGCCCATTACCCCTGCAATCGACTCCGCAAATGATAGCCCCTTGTCTATAGCCTTTTTATCAGAAATCAGATTCCCGACAGCGGTAGCGGTCGCATCTGCCAGAGATGCGGAACGAGACACCACTGTTACGGCATCGGATTTACCCATACTAAGAGAATGTCCCACTGTTCCGGAAGAAGTACAGACCGCGACTTGCTTATCTCCGGAGTCTATTTCGAGTCCTACTTTATTACTCAACGGTGAGGACCCGGCAAATATTCCCACTGTAAAAGGCTTGTCGGTTTTTATAAAGACATCTCCCCCATTTTCTACAATAACTATTTGCGAATATATTAAGAGATCAAGTCCAACCCATTCCGCAATCGCACCCGCGACAGATGCCATTGGACCTACACCGGCAAGCTTTCCCGCCTCGATCAGGTCCCGAACAATAGGAGGCGCGAATTGGTCATCCGGGAAGGAAGTCAATGTATGTAAAAAAGAGGGGAACCGATCAATATATTCCTCTATAAGTCTACGATATCTTATAACACTTTTTTCTGTTTCAGCTGCCAATTCCCGATCCGCTCTCACCAACAGATCGGTCTCCTTGACAACGACCCGAAACGATATAAGCTTGTTTGCAGAAATAATATTCCGATATGTTCTCTCAGTGTAAGCTTTCATATAAAGTGAGCTAAAGTCAATCAGTCAGATTGCCAGCAACCCATACGGTATCCAACCTGCTCTTTGCTCTACGCTCTCAGCTCTCA
>JAUWMN010000145.1 GCA_030613165.1 Desulfobacterales bacterium | reverse complement strand
TTAAAATTTTCACCTTCCCCCGGCGACGGGATTTCACTTCGATCAACTTGCCTGACGAAAAAATGTCGCATTTTTCAAGGCCTCACTCTGCGGACAGTTTTTTTAAAAAACAATTTATGTTTTGTTGATGCTAACCGATATAGATAGTTAATTAAGATTCAGACAGTTTAATTCGTCTGTACGATAGATGGTATAAAATAAGTCACCAGTATACAATTAGCATAAAACTTATAACAATTTAGAATAACTTATGATAGTATACTTGACAGTCCTTGACAGTCTGAGTGTGCCTGTTAATAAAAATAGTATAGAATTTTTTCTTTTTTTTCAGGAAAATAGGGAACTATATATTAGGGAAGATCTGTTTTTTACTCAAGGTTTTTAGACGTAGGAGTCGATGATATGGGGAATAATGTACGGCAAATTAGAGAGGCGCTTTTAATGAGCAAAGCAGAGTTCGCCAGAAAAGCAGGGGTCTCACCCATAACTATTGACAGGCTTGAAAAGGGAATGCCCTGCCGTATGGAAACCAAACGCAAGATCATATTAGCATTGGGATATAATTTAAGCGAAAAAGACAAGGTCTTTGGAAGCGAGGGTTAATTATGCTTTTTGCCAAAAAGGACCATTTGATAGGTCTGGATATCGGATCCGGGTTTATTAAGGTAGCCGACATTCACCAAGGCTCTAATGGATTGGTTTTAAAACATTTTGGCATGAAACCTTTGCCAATAGATGCTATTTCGGAAGGAATCATTAAAAAACCCGATGTCATTGTCGAAACTATAAAGGATCTCATATCAGAATCGAAGCTTAAAGAAAAAAATGTGGCTGTTTCCATTGCGGGGTATTCGGTAATTATAAAAAAGATTACCCTTTCTAAGATGTCCGACGAAGAACTGAGTGAAAGAATTCAATTTGAGGCAGAGCAGTACATCCCTTTTGATGTACAAGATATGAATATAGATTTTCATATTTTGGGAGATAGTGAACAGAATCCGAATCAGATGAAGGTTATGCTCGTCGCGGCAAAAAAAGAGGTTGTCGATACTTATCTCGAGATACTTAACAGGGCAGGTTTGACTCCTTGTGTGATCGACGTAGACGCCTTTGCCCTGGAGAATGCTTTTGAAACCAATTGTTTTTTTGGGGATGAGGATGGAGAAATAGTACTCATTGACATAGGGGCAAACAAGATTAATATCAACATCTTGAAAGATCATGTATCTGCCCTGACCCGTGATGTTGCTTTGGGGGGTGAACAGATTACAAGAGAAATCATGTCCGAGTTCGGCCTTTCATTTGACGAGGCTGAGGCGGTCAAGACAGGGACCCCTTCTGATAAAGTTTCTCCTTACGCCCTGCAAGATATCGTGACGAAAATCAGTTCCAATTGGTGTAATGAAATCAAAAGAGCTATTGATTTCTTCTATACCACCGATTCCGACTTAAATATCAAACGTATATTTTTAAGTGGAGGATGTGCGCAGATTGAAGGTCTGATTGACCTTCTTAAAGTTGAGACATCTGTTGACGTAGAACTACTTAATTCTTTTAAAGCATTGTCCTTAGAGGTAAAACGTACTGATTCTCAGTACTTACAAAAGGTGGCTCCACAGGCTGCCATTGTTGTCGGGTTAGCGCTACGGAGAGTGGGTGACAAATGATTAGGATTAACCTGTTACCGTTTAGAACCGCCAGGAAAAAAGAGAATGTTCGACAGCAGGTTAGTATATTTCTTGGCCTTGTTGTGCTGGTGCTGTGTATCTTGCTCTTTGTTTGGAATTCAATGTCCGGGAAGATTGAAACGCTTAACACAGATATTAAAACTGTTAAGGCCGAGTTGGCCACCCTTGCGGAGACAATTCGTAAGGTGGAAGAATATAAAAAGAAACTGAAAATAGTTAACACCAAAAAGGGTGTTATTCAAAAACTGGAACTCGAACGTTCCGGGCCGATTAGAATTATGGATGCCATGACCCAGTGTGTGGTTCGTAACAGGATGTGGTTGAAGAGTATGGAAGATAAAGAGGGATCCCTTAATATAAAGGGGGTTGCGGTAGACAACGCGACAATAGCACGGTTTATGAAAAGTTTGGACAAGTCAAAGTACTTTAGCAACGTTGATCTAACGTCTTCAAAACAGGTCAAAATTGATAAGAAATTAAAATTTAAAGAATTTTTGGTAAAATGCAGGACGGTTAATCCGGATCTGGCACACGTAAGCATGCAGGCGGCCTCAAAGGGGACAAAGTGAAAAAAATAGAACTCCCTAAAATTCCGTTTGAAAAGATCGCCGCTCTCAGCAGGGTTCACAGGGTATTAATATGCGCGGCTACCTTTTTACTTCTGATGGTTGGCTTTTATTTCCTTATTTATTCTCCCAAATCCGAAGAGATTACCAGACTGTCCGGAGAATATTCCAGACTGCAAGGTGAATTGACAAAAGCGAAAGCGCAAGTAAGGAGCCTGGCAAGATTGGAAAAAGAGTTTAAAGCGGCTGAAATAGAGTTTAAAAAAGCAAAGCTACTTCTTCCTGATAAGAAGGAGATCTCCCAACTTTTGGAAGGGGTGACCATGGCCGGGCAATCAGTGGGACTGGAGTTTCTCTTGTTTAAACCCGGTCAGGAGGTTGTGCAAGGCTTTTACGCTGAAATTCCTGTAACCATCAAAGTAAAAGGTTCGTACCACAACACAGCCCTTTTCTTTGATAAAGTTAGTAAGTTGCATAGAATTGTTAATATTTTTGATATAAAGATGAAAAGTGAAAAAAAGTCGGGTATGTTAACCACCTCGTGTATTGCAAAAACCTACAGATTTATAGAAGGTTCAGATGCTGCTTCTTCAAAAGGGAAAAACAGAAAGCAATAATTTGCTTACATGTACTTGGCAGTGCTTCTTGTTAGGATGCGCCTTTTTTATCTGTTTGGCAACGGGATGCAAGGAACCCCCCCCTTCTCCTAAAGAGGATGGGGGTGTTCGCCAGAAGATTGTAGTGCAAAAGAGTGTAAAAGCAAAACCTGCGGACTCAAAAAAGGACTCCAAGGGTTCTGAAAAGGATACGGTTAAGGATGCTAAAGTGCCTGCAAAACCGGTAACGACCACGGAACCAAAGGAACAAAAAGGGCCGGCCGGTCTTGTCTCTGAAACAGTGCAGGACGAAGCGATACCGTCTGCTTCGAAAGAGTCTCAACAACCGACAAGCCAGCCCGTCTTAGAAAAAGGAGAAAAAACAACAAAAGAGCCGGTTACAAAAGAGGAACAAGAAACTGAGAGGCCGGTGTATTCCTATAACCCTGTAGGGAAAATAGATCCTTTTAGGCCGATTCTCAGCGACAGAGCGGGAGGGCCATCTGGTTCGAAAAAGAGACCGGAGAGGACGGCTCCCCTGACACCCCTTCAAAAAATAGATATCAATCAGGTTAGTCTTGTAGGTATCATAGTGTCTCCAAAAGGTAATATGGCCATGGTCCAGGATGCTTCAGGAAAGGGCTATATTATTGCCAAAGGCACCTATATCGGAACAAACTTCGGTAAGGTGATCAAGGTATTGAAAGATAAAGTTGTCGTAAATGAAGAGGTTGAGGATTATATCTCTGGCCGCATTAAAACCCGGGAGGTTACGTTGGAACTTCCCAAACAATATAATAACGGGAGTATGCAATGAGCCGAACTACAGAAAAATTTTGGCATTACAATTATAGGGTGGGGCTCCTTGGTCTAATGGTATTGATTTTTTTGTTGGGATGCGCGCCACGTGCCACCACCAAACCTGACATTGAAAAAGATACCTCTGTCCGGAATATAATTCATAATATAGATGTGAGGGAGAATGACAGTGACGTCTCGGTTGTTATCAGCGCCTCACAGCCATTGCCGTATGTAGCATTGCCCAATCCGTTGGGGATGGATATCATTTTTGAAAACACCACCTTTGAGTCTTTTAAGGAAGATGTCCCTGTTGAGAACGAACTGATTAAGTCGATCAGATGCGACCTGCGCGAGGAGGCCCGTTCGGCTCGTATAAAGCTTAATTTGGGAGCGCCTGCAAAACATGAGGTGTTGAGAGAGGGGAATGATCTAATAATTAAATACGAAAAACCTGCCGTCTTATATTCTGCAAGAGAGGAAATAGAGGAGATAGAAGATACGGAAGAAAATACGGAAGAAGATACGGAAGTTGTCCCGACCGAACAAAAAGAAGCAAAGGCAGAGCAGGTTCCGAATACGGCAACTACTACAAAAAAGCCGGCATGGGTCAATCGAGTCGATTTTGAAACCCAAAAAGAGGGGAAAACCCGGGTTATCATTGAGACTTCTGAGAAGGTACCGTACAAAATAAAACGATTTAATAAAAAGGTTGTCTTGGTTCTTAGCAATACAAAGATGTTGCAGTGCCAGGAGAGACCATTGATTACTACACGGTTCAAAAGCGCGGTCGACCGCATAAGTCCGGTACGGATGCGAGACAAGAAGGATACGGTTCTTATTACCGTGGAACTTCGCGAGATGGTGCCGTATCGGGTTGAACAAAAAGAAAACATCTATGTTCTTCATTTCGATCCATCAAGGGTTCCCCCCCGTCCTCTGTCAGCGGCCCAGCTTCCGGAATGGGAAGAGATACTCCGGGAGAGCGCGACAGCATTAGTCAAAAAGGAGCCTGAAAAAAAAGTTCTCCCAAAACAAGAAGCGGTTGTAACAAAAACCGGGAAGAAATACACAGGCCAGAAAATTTCACTTGAATTCCAGGATGCAAATATTCACAATGTATTTCGGATACTTGCTGAAGTAAGTGGACAAAATTTTGTCATAGGAGAAGATGTCAAGGGTCAGGTTACCTTGAAACTGATCAATGTTCCATGGGATCAGGTGATGGATCTGGTCATGCAGATGAACAAGTTGGGGGTGGAGCTCGAAGGGAATATCGTCCGCATTGCCAAGCTGGAAACCTTGCAAAAAGAAAAGGACGCCCTGGCTGCTATGATAGCATCGTCAAAAAAGGCTGATCCTATGTTTACCAAATATATCGCGATAAAATATGCCAAGGGAATAGACATAAAAGACCGGTTAAATGAGATAAAGAGTAGCCGTGGCACCGTGACCCTGGATGAACGAACCAATATGATCATTATGCGTGACATTCAAAAGGCCATCAATGAGGCTACTGATATTGTAAACCTACTTGATATCGCAACTCCACAAGTACTCATAGAGGCCCGTATAGTAGAAGCATCAACCAGTTTTTCCCGTGAATTAGGAATACAGTGGGGAGGATCCTGGATGGATACTGACTCACAAGCATTAGGTGGCGCGGCGACGGTTGCGGGCGAAGCAG
>JAUWMN010000224.1 GCA_030613165.1 Desulfobacterales bacterium | reverse complement strand
CTGCGGGGTTGCTTGTGCGACGTACCTCGGTACGCCTCCGCGCAACCCCTTGTTTTCCTTGACCTTGCGGAAAATTGCTCATTTCTGAATTGGAAACTTACGCTAGTGCCCATTGAGTTTTTACGATTCGTGGATGGGCACTAGCAAGTTATCTTAGCAGTACCATTTTGCGATAGAAACGTCGTCGTAGGGAAAGATTACATCATGATTGTTTCATGGTTTGAATCTTTAATGCCTGATCCACGACGTCTTGCGGACTCAAAGTTACAGGTGAGTTGGAAAGGCAACCAGCTGAAAACTCGACCAACTCCTTTCGATCAAAATAAGCAACTAACGTACGCGTGATTCTGAGGAGGCTCTTATACAGCGGTCGGCGAGCGCCTTTCCGAGTGATAACCATCGCATCAGTATCAGTTAAAAAAAACTCAAGTTGTTCCCCGACGTCTTTGACTAATATATTTGATCCTTTTAGGTCAAGATGATATACGCCATGACAAAACACACGGTTTAAAAATAAGACCAGTGCATTCAGGCACTTCTGCCGTTGAGTCGCTGATTCCTTTTCTAGGTAAACCACAAGATTGTGGGCATGGGGCACAAAACGGGTGACATAAAAAGAATCACCACCCTGTCCATCAAGGTAACAGACTGGCTCAGGGGTTGGAATTGAGCGAGACACCAAGGCGAGAGCCCACTGGAAACTCCTTTTTCCCTTACTCATGCCACACCACCGCTTCAATATGTCCTTAACCCCCCTGCTCATGTAGTACTTTAGGCAGATGTCCCCAAACCTGACTACACGCACTGGACGGACGTCCTTGAGTACTTCGAGTCCTTTTCCGTACATGAAATCTGAAGGAGAAGACGTAAACGATTCATTAAGCAAACTCCGGTTCTCCCTCAGACAAGCGCCGCTATATCGACCGCCCTGGAGCACGAGACGTTCAACATGTAGAGCTTCCTTGCAAAACTGTCCTGCCTTACCGTCAGCCATCCGCTCGGGACTGTTCTCCTGCGCTATCCCAAGCCTTAGCATGTCCCTTGCTTCCCCACGGTGCTGGCACATCTGTACATCTTTTCCGTGTGCCTCGCTATTCTCTCGGTTTTCTTTAAAATTTGTCGGAGAAGACGCCGATCTTTTTCGCTCAGACGGTCTTTTTGAAGATAAAGTTTAAAAAAGCGGATCCGATCAGTGGTATTCATAGGAAGTTCCAAAGAAGAAAAATAAAGAGCGGCCAGATCCTTGACTATCCAACGATTCCCTACTTTCTTGCGAATGTCAACGCGATGCAGGTCAATAACAAAAAGCTCAAAATCTCCGCCTTCTTCGGTATTTCGTATAAAGATGTGGCACAAATAATAATCCCTGTGATTAAGCCCCATTGTGTGCATTTTCCGAGTAAGCTGTGCCAATTGCCGTATCAGTCGCCTTTTTTTCTGAATCTCTTCTTTTGACAGTGGCCTTCGGAGCCATTTTGCAAGATAATGATCAAGGCGGTATGCGTCTCTTATCTCTTGGGTCAAAATGAAGGACTTTCTGACCAGCCCCAACATGTTTCTTTTTACTCCTGCCGCCACGGGAATCATAGTCGGGATTCCTATCTGATGGAAGCGGATAATGGCCAGCCATTCGTTAAAAGCGGATTTAGGCCAGGAGAATCTGGTAAGAAGTTTAAGGTATTCCTTTACAGAAGGGGAGGTGTGCCGCTTAAGAAAAAAGGTGGATTTACCATGACCCTCATCCAGAACCAACTTTACTGTATTACGTTCTTTAATAACCTGTTTGACGATTTCCACATCGTTATATTGCATGATGGACTTAAAAGTATCTAGTCGATTTTGAATTAACACTTCTTTATACAGTTTGTTGGCCACGATGTTGTTTATAGTCGTGATTTCAATGATATTTGGCACGTTTTTCCCTTAAAATCTCTTCATAGACACGACAGACTTTTCTTGCATGCTCTTCTATTGTTAAGTGCTTTATACTTTCGAAAGCATTTTCTGCCATGCTGTTTCGAAGTCTTGGGTCAATGAGTTTTATAATTGCTTCTGCAAGGCCCTTAACGTCATCCGGGTCAGCAATAACAAAACCGTTCTTTTCGTCTTCGATCAGCTCTGAGGCACCATTTACTCTTGTGGTGACAACGGGCAGACCGCAGGCAAGGGCTTCGAGGCACACATTAGCAAAAGGGTCGTAATAGGTTGGCAGGACAAAAAAATCGGCACCCCCATAATATTGTTCCAATTCTGAGGTCGGCCCCGCAAAGATAACGTTTTTGTCAATGCCCAACTTTAAAGCGAGGCGTCTAAAATACCCTGTTTTCCCCTTTCCAACAACTAAGAGTTTAACCCTATCGGTGTTGGATAAAATGCCTATGGCTTTCAAGAGAGGGATGAGGCCTTTTCTACGAAAATTCATAGCCACAAAAAGAATGACTACATCGCTTTCATCAATGTCGTAAAACTTGCGCAATTTATTCCGATAAGCGAGTCTAACATGGGGATTAAATCGATTGAAATCGACCCCATTACGTATGACCTTGATGAGTGATGGATCAACACCATAGTACTGAATAGCGTGATCTTTGCACAAGTTCGAATTGGAGATAATTATGTGGTAATTGCCCTTTGTAAAAATTTGTTTTTCCACCCAGAGGATAACAGAATGCCTTAGGCTGAAAAGATTCATCAATCTTTTTAGCCGATTCCTTTCTTGAACTTTTAACCAGTAGCGATGTATTCCATCACCCATTCTGTAGACGTCTTGAGGAAAGACCCGCGACAAGCTGTGCACAATATCATAATGGCCTTTGGAGAGGGACTTTTGGGTATTCCGGACAAAGGACAGGGTTTGCAAGAAGGAGGGGGCCTTTATCATCGGCACGTACTGAACTTTTGGTCCATGGGCCAGCGCTCTATCCCATTGATGTGCAAGAACAGTTATATCATGCCCTTGACGAATAAGCTCTCCCGCGAGGTTTATAGCATATTGTTCTGCCCCCCCTTTGCGAGCGAAAGTTTTTTGTACTAGTGCTATTTTCATAGTTGGCCATTATTGTCAAAAGTTCTTGGCGAAGCGTCAACAAATCGTGGAACTGATATGCGACAAAAAAACAGACGTCATGGAATATTCACCACAGAAGAAAGAGTCAACCCGTTGATTGTTTAATGGTAAGAGTTTAGCTTTTTGAAAAAGGCCTGATTTTGCTCACTCATGTAAGCCATTTTGGGATTCATGAATCGCCCCACTAAATCGCAAAAACTCGGGCTAACGCCCTCAAACAGTTTGCTATTTTGACGTTCCGCTTTTCATGAATCTTTTTCCAAAATTGCTCAATGTCGTTCGCAAAACGGGTCTTTTTCATACACGTAAAGTGTTACGTTTAATGTAAATTCGACTGTTCGTCAAGGTGGAAAGGCGGCAGCGCTGCTTTATGCAAAGGACCTCACAACAAGAGGAATGCCGAAAAAGGGGGGGCGCAAGTCGTCCAATTGCGTTGTTCCATGTAGGATTTACAGAGACCGATCCATGCAAGGTCTCCAGGCATTCGACAAATCGGTGAGGAACTCCTGGATTGACAAGAAACAAAAAGGAGGCTAAAAAGTCTCTTTCAGACCGAGAAATAGTCTATTGAGGAACCCTTAGTATTAAAATTCGTGTTTTTTGGCAGATTTATTCCTGCAAGCGCCTTGGAGGAACTATAAAATCTGATACTG
>JAUWMN010000170.1 GCA_030613165.1 Desulfobacterales bacterium | reverse complement strand
AACATGGAGACGGAAAGATCTGGTATAAGAATGCGGCAAATTACGCTCAAGATCTCGTTGCCGATTTAAAGCGCAAAAAATATATCCAGGATTTTTTTGAATCTACAATTAATGATGGCTTTAAAACCCTTGGACGCCTCGAGGTTCTTTTTGCCAGGAAGGGACGGCTGCCGGCTTCCATAACAGACAAGATGGAGCAGCGGGCCAAAATCGAACATTTCGGCCAGGTCCTACCCATGGAGGAGATTAAAGAATTGGTTCTCAAGGCGGAAACCATTACCAGAATGCCATGCGCCTGCCGCTGGGCCGCCCAAAAAAAAGAAGTCAGATGCTGTTATGCAATCAGTTACGGTCCCTGTGCCTGGTATGAAGGCCTTGATATGACATATTTCGGCAAGCCCTCCGATGAGGGTCTTGAATCATTGTCACACCATGAAGCTCTCCATCAGATGGAGAAAATGGAAGAAGATGGCGCAATACATACTATCTGGACCATGTTGACCCCTTTTATCGGAGCAGTCTGTAATTGTACCGCTCGTGATTGTATAGCCATGCGAACGCTGTCCGGCATTCGTGTGGAAACCATTGCCAGAGCCGAACATGTTGCCGTGGTGGACATGGACCTGTGTGAAGGGTGCGGGCTCTGCGCTGAATGTTGTCAGTTTCATGCAATAGATAGCATTCAGGAAGATGGCAGGACGATAGCCCAGATTGATTCGAAAAAATGTTTCGGTTGCGGACTATGTCGCAGGGCCTGCGCTACCGGGGCTCTTTCCCTGGTTTTAAGATAATTTTTTTACGCCAAAAAATTTGTGCAGGATGTCTTCCATCAAGCACCAGTTGGTGAATACCGACTGGACCAAGTTTGCCCCGACAAACGCGGTAAACAGATACCAGTAAGGACTTACCCACGTGCCCAGCGCCATACTGATTAAAATAAAGCTCCCGGCAATCAATCTAATCCATTTTTCCATGGTCATGAGCGCTCACCTCCTTATGTGGAAAAATCCGAATATAGAAAGGAATAGAGAAATCTTGTTGCGTTGGATCGAATACATCCTTGAACACACCCCGTACTTGGACACACCCCTAAATCCCCTCTTATTAGAGGGGACTTAAAGAATTCCCCTCTTGAGAGGGGTGGCCGCAAAGCGGACGGGGTGTGTCGATCATCCCCTGAAACAAGTGTGGCAGCCATGAACTGCTTTAAATTACGTGCTTCACGTCCAGAGTCTTACGGTCGAGCGACGGATTTTGATTTTTCTCAGGTTCGCTGATACCTCTTCTTGAAAATAGCGTAATACACCACCGGCACAACAACCAGCGTAAACATTGTTGAGGCAAAAAGTCCGAAGATTAATGCCCACGCCAGGCCGGAGAATATCGGGTCAAGCGTAATCGGCCAGGCCCCTAATGCCGTGGTCGCCGCGGTAAGGACTATCGGCCTGAAGCGTATAGCGCCGCTTTGCAAGATGGCTTCCTTTAAGGCTAGCCCTTGCTTCAAGGCGCCCTGAATAAATTCTATCAATACAATGGAATTTCTTACTACAATCCCTCCAAGCGCGATCATTCCGATCATACTGGTAGCGGTAAAGAACACCGGGTTTTGAAAGCCTTCGATCGGATGGTTTGTAAGGAGATTCAAGATCCAGAACCCTGGCATTATACCGATTATAGTCAACGGGATAGCCATCATAATAATCAACGGTACGGAAAAAGAGCCCGTTTGTATAATAAGGAGGATATAGATCCCTATCATTGCCGCTCCAAAAGCAATCCCCAGGTCTCGAAAGACCGTCAGGGTAATCTCCCACTCGCCTTCCCCTGCCCACTCCACCCTCGTTCCGGCAGGCATGGGATTCTTGTTTAGCTTTGACTGCATGTCCAGTATGGCCTCGGCTGGAGCGCGGCCTGCCATCTCGCCAAAGACATACACCAGTCGTTCTAAGTTCTTGTGATATATTGTCTGGTCTTCCCGAGTATTTGCAAATGTCCCCAATTCCCCGAGCTGGATCATATGGCCGGTAGCGGTCTTCACCGATATCTGCGACAGATCCGCCACACTCGATCTTTTTTCTCTCGGCAAGATTAATCTGATGAGAAGCGACTGTCGTTCGCCCGCCAAGTGTACTGTCGCCGGAGCGCTTCCTGACAGAGCCAATCTCATTGTGTGGATTACCGCGTCAGTAGACACCCCGTGCAAAGCAGATTTCTCTTTGTCCAGAACAAAGTCGATCTTATTCCGGGGTGTTTCAACTATGTCATCGATATCAACCACAAATGGTTCCCCGGACATAACCTCTTTGATATACGCGGAAGCCGAAATCAGCTCCTGATAGGACTTATCAGGGTCGCCATAAATTTCAGCGACTATTGTGGAGATAACAGGGGGGCCGGGCGGCGCTTCTACAATTTTGATATTCGCGTTCAAGCGTTCGGCAATTTTTTCCAGATCCTTGCGTAACCGAAGTACTATTTCATGACTCTGCTGTTTACGCTTTGCCTTATCAGCCAGGTTTATTCTGATGTCTGCTACATTACTTCCCTCTCGCAAATAGTAATGCCGCACTAATCCGTTAAAATCTATCGGTGAAACAGTTCCTACATAAGACACATAATTGGTTATCTCTGATACACGTCGCAAATACGACTCAAATGCCCTGACCACGGTATCGGTTGTCTCCAGCGTGGTTCCCTCGGGCATATCAATCACTATCTGAAATTCATTTTTATTATCAAAGGGAAGCATCTTTAGAGGAACCATACGGAAGAGAGCCAGAGAAACAGACAAAAACATCAAAATCACAATCCCTACAAGGAGCACAGTCCTTTTTTTACCTGAGTCCAAAAACGGCGTTATTGCTCTGCGATACCCCTTCTTGACCCAGTCGGGGGTAACCTCACGGCCGGCTTTTTTAATGCCTTTCATATGGGGACTTTCACCAAACCGCTTCAGCAGATTGTAACAAAGCCAGGGAACTATGGTTAAAGCGCTCACAGTAGAAAAGATCACTGTCAGCGGCACATTGACTGCCATGGGCGCCATGTAAGGGCCCATCATACCGGTAATGAAAAACAGCGGGGAAAAAGAGACAATAATTGCCAGGGTTGACATAATGACCGGCGGCAACACTTCTTCCACGGCATAAAGTGTAGCCAAAAGCGGTTTTCTTTTGCGCATCAGTATATGACGCTGTATATTGTCTACGTTAGTGATCGGGTCGTCTACTACCAGGCCGAGCGAGAGGATCAAGGCAAAAAGGGTCACCCGGTTAATCGTATACCCAAAAAGATAGTTGACAAACAGGGCCAGAGCAAAGCTTATCGGCACTGCCAGGGCCACGACTACTGCTTCCCTCCACCCCATGGTAAAGGCGATTAAACCGACAACAGTAATAATGGCGAAAAAGAGCGCGGTTAACAGGTCACCCACTTTCTGATTAGCGGTCTCACCGTAGTTTCTGGTAATTTCGACACTTACACCGGCTGGAATAACAGTCTTTTTTAATTCCTCCACTTTTTGCAAAATATTCTTGGCAACAACAACCGCGTTTGTTCCCTTTTTTTTGGCCAATGCGAGAGTAACGGCAGGAAAGGTTGTCCCATCCGGAAACCCGATTCGAGAGTAATTGCGCGCTTCTTCCGCCCCGTCAATAACGCGTGCTATATCGCGGACGTAAACCGGGCGACCCTCGTGAACGAAAACCATCAATTTATCAACGTCACCGGAATCCGAAATAAATGAGTCACTGCTCACCGTAATTTCTTTGTTCGCAAGGGAAAAGGCACCGGCGGTTATTGAGGCATCAGCGCCCCGCAATGCCTGCCGCACCTCCAGAGGAGATACCCCCAATCCGGTCATCCTCTCAGGGTCAAGCTCGACTCGTATCTCCCGTCTCCGCCCGCCAACGATACTGGTCCGTGAGATATTCTCAACCTCTTCCAGCCTCGTGATGACTTCCTCACCAATACGGCGTAACTGATGATCATCATATATGTCCGAATAAAGGGTTATGTTAACAATCGGAACATCATCTATCTCGACCGGTTTAATCACCCATCCCCGCACGATGGGCGGCGCTCGGTCGATATTCATGCTGATCTTGTTATGGAGCTTGACCAAAGACCGCTCCCTGTCCTCGCCCACATAAAATCTGACGGTAATAACGGCCATGTCACGTCGGGACATCGAATAGACATATTCGACTCCATCAATCTGCCAGAGTAACTTTTCGAGTGGCGTGGCAACGAGTTTTTCCACCTCCTCGGCGCTGGCGCCGGGGGATTGTACAAAGACGTCAGCCAAGGGGACGATTATCTGAGGTTCTTCTTCGCGCGGTGTAACCAGGATGGCGGCAACGCCCATGCAGACTGCGAGGATGATAAGGATAACGGCCAACTGGGAGGTCAAAAATTTATTGACAATAGCGGCTATAAGTCCGCGGGGAGTATCATTTGAATTGTCGTTCATTGGAATAGATCCCCTTTATCCGCAATGGGCGAACACAAGATTAGCTCCTACAATGTCATATACGTTCTAATTGCTTTTAACATCGAACGTCCAACATCGAACATTGAACATCGAATGATGAAATCGCTTCGCTCCGCCAGTTTATAACTTGGCAGAATTCCTTATTCAAAATTCGATGTTGGACGTTCGATGTTCGATGTTCATAGCCTTTTAGCTTGATGGCTGCATCCTTGATATTGGATTGTAATCTGCAAGAA
>JAUWMN010000038.1 GCA_030613165.1 Desulfobacterales bacterium | reverse complement strand
AGGATACGCAATCGGCTCCGCGGCCCTCGTGCTTTTTGCCGCTTATATGCAGGATCTTACTGAAGCGGCAGGCCACGGGGCAGAGCTTTCCTTTGACCTGAGCAATGTTGCTGTTATAATCGGCCTTTTCATCGGCGGTATGCTCCCCTACCTTTTCGGTTCCATTGCCATGAAGGCTGTGGGCAAGGCAGGCGGCAAGATTGTTGAAGAGGTTCGCCGTCAGTTCCGCGAGATCCCCGGAATCATGGAAGGCACCGGAAAACCGGATTATGCGGCATGCGTTGACATCGTCACCAAGTTCGCGCTCAAGGAGATGGTCGTTCCGGCCATGATCCCGGTGTTAACCCCTGTTATCGTAGGTCTTGCCCTTGGCAAGGTTGCTCTGGGCGGCGTGTTGATCGGAAGTATCATAACCGGTGTCTTTGTCGCTCTCTCCATGACCACAGGTGGAGCTGCATGGGACAATGCCAAGAAGTATATTGAAGACGGTCATCTTGGCGGCAAAGGGAGCGATGCTCACAAGGCCGCGGTTACCGGTGATACAGTCGGCGATCCTTACAAGGACACCGCTGGTCCGGCAATCAACCCGATGATCAAGGTTTTGAACGTGGTAGCGCTTCTTTTGATCCCGTTCCTTTAATTTCAATTAGTTAAAGTTTAGCTATAAAGGGTTGGCGCAGACAATGCGTCAACCCTTTATTTTTTTAAGCATCTTGAATTTTTTGATATAATGTGGTATATAATATTTTTTAATACTATTTAGGGGGTTTTCCCATGTTTCACGTAGGTGACTTGGCCGTCTATCCCGCACATGGTGTAGGAAAGATTGAATCAGTAGAAAGCAAAGAGATTTCCGGGGCCAAGCAAGATTTTTATATAATGCGTATTCTGGAAACCGAGATGATCATCATGATCCCTGTCCAAAATGTGGACGCGGTCGGTTTGCGCGAGATTATCAATCGCAAGCAAGTATCCAAGGTCTATAAAATTTTAAAAAAACGGGATATCCCGCCTGATAATCAGACCTGGAACCGGCGATACCGAGACTATATGGATAAGATAAAGACAGGGTCGGTCTATGAAGTATCCGAGGTACTTAGGGATCTGTTCTTACTCAAGGTCGGAAAAGACCTCTCGTTTGGAGAGCGCAAAATGCTCGACACGGCCCAGAGCTTACTGGTAAAAGAACTGGCAATCGCCATGAAAACCGAAGAAGAAAAGATAGAGGAAGAAATTCACACAATCTTCAGTCAAAATGACGATGACGACACCTCAATATTGCAAGATAAATCAGCACACCAATTTGTAGCATCTCAAGAAGAAGCAAAACAACGCCTTGATCTCGCGGTAGCCGATCATATTGCAAATATCTCGCGGTCTCACATCACAAATCTCATAAAAGAAGGCCATGTTCATGTCAACGACGTGTTAACCCAAAAACCGGGGTATCGTCTTAAGGCCGGTGATACCGTCAAAATTACTATTCCACCTCTAAAACCATCTAAGCTCATGCCGGAAGAAACCCCTCTTTCAATTCTGCATGAAGACAAAGATCTTCTAATAATCAACAAACCACATGGAATGGTAGTTCATCCGGCAGCAGGTCATAATTCCGGAACCCTGGTAAACGCCCTGCTTGCCCACTGCACCGATCTAAAAGGAATTGGGGACGAACGCCGCCCCGGCATCGTCCATCGTCTGGACAAAGAGACATCAGGTTGCATTGTGGTGGCAAAAAATGAGGAAACTCACACTGAGCTAAGCCGGCAGTTCAAGGACAGAAATGTCAAAAAAGTGTATCTTGCTCTTGTTTACGGGATAATGAGGACAAAAAGCGGGACCATTTCGCTTCCAATAGGGAGACATCCGGTCGATCGGAAAAAAATGTCCACTCAAAGTAAACATGGACGTCCAAGTGAAACAATATGGAAGGTAAAAAAATCATTTAAGAAAGTTAGTCTTCTTGAAATCAACATAAAAACCGGACGGACTCACCAGATTCGAACACATCTATCAGCCATTCGTCATCCCGTGATCGGGGACCCCACATATGGAGGGCAAAAACGTTGGGCGAACATCTCTCCAAAGGCCCTTTCTGAGCTTCTCAGAAAAGTCCGCAGACAGATGCTGCACGCATGGAAATTATCATTCAAACATCCGCGAACAGAGGAAAGGGTTTCTGTTGAAGCCCCACTTCCAGAGGATATGGAAAACCTTCTGAAAGCTTTGAAAAGTTATAAATAAAGCATAATTTCAGACCTCGTAATATAGCCCTTATATTTAACTACCTACATGAAAATTGGGCACAAGATAATTCTCTCGTATTTTCCACTAAAGGGGGGAATTACACACCCCGTCCGCTTCGCGTCCACCCCTCTCAAGAGGGGAATTTTTCAAGTCCCCTCTAATAAGAAGGGATTTAGGGGTGTGTTTCTTCCAATATACCCATAAACAAGTGGATTTTGAAAGAGGATTTACGCGGTCTGAATGTAAGGATTCTTACAGTGCTAAAAGTAGCTGTCACAGGCGGTGCAGGCTCTGGAAAGAGTATTGTATGCGCTGAATTCAAAAAATGGGGGGCTCACGTCATCAACCTCGACATGATATCCCGGGAGGTGGTTCGGCCTTATACCGATTGCTGGCAACAAATCGTGGACTATTTTGGAAGGAAAATTTTAGAATCGGATGATTCTATAGATCGCCGCAAGCTCCGTGAAATCATACTGATCGATCCCGTTGCACGTGAGACTCTGGAGAAATTAACACATCCCGCAATCTTGCATAATATGAAAAAACAGATGAAGGTCTTGGAAATGACCTCTCCCGGCGGAATCGTTGTGGCGGAAGTCCCTCTGCTGATCGAATGCGGCCTTCAAGATTTCTTTGATGTGGTTATCCTCGTGTCCGCCACCCCTTCTCAGCAGACACAACGTTTAATGAAGAGGAACAATGTTTCCGCTGAGAGTGTAAAAGCGCTTTTAGATATACAAATATCTACTAAAGAAAAAAGGAAATATGCCGATTTTATAATCAAAAACAGTGGGACCAAGGAGAAATTGTCAAGATTAGTGTTAGAGATATATGAAAAACTGTCGAAAAGTCTTGACAGAGAACGGGTTATGGTATAATTGGAATTAGTGTATGTAATGAATACCTACCAAATGGGGAATTCATAAGTTCCAACTTATTCCAAGTCACAACACCACATAAGATAAAACGCTGTTTCTTATCTCTGTTGATCTCATTGAGGCAAGGACTTTTGTAAGCGGACTGCTACCTAACATCCTTTTCGTTTTGTCTAAGATGTTTTTAATAAGTCTATTATTTGTTTCAGGCTACTCCAGCACTAGCCCTTCGGGCTTGAGTATGGCAATTGCCTTTTAAATTACAGGAAAATCTTTCGTCCAAAAAGGAAAATCGTATGAATTTACAGGAACTAAAGGAAACAAAGATCAAGGACTTGACCGCCATGGCCAAGTCCTTTAAAATTGAAGGGGCCTCCGGACTCAGAAAGCAAGAATTGATCTTCGCCCTCCTCCAGGCACAAACTGAAAGAAATGGTTCGATCTACGGGCAGGGTGTGCTGGAAACGCTGCCGGACGGCTTTGGGTTTCTTCGCGCGCCAGACTACAACTATCTCCCGGGACCGGACGATATTTATGTCTCTCCGTCCCAAATCCGAAGGTTCAACCTTCGCACCGGCGACACGGTAGCCGGTCAAATTCGTCCGCCCAAGGAGGGGGAACGATACTTTGCCCTTCTTAAGGTAGAAGCCGTTAATTTTGGAGATCCGGAGGAATCCAGAGATAAAATCCTGTTCGACAACTTAACACCACTCTATCCGACAAAAAGGATCGTACTCGAAAACGAACCAGACAACTATTGCGTGAGAATAATGGATATGATGACACCGATCGGATTCGGACAGCGTGGACTGATTGTTTCCGCTCCAAGAACCGGCAAGACCATGCTCTTACAAGATATTGCCAACAGCTTAACAAACAATCACAAGGATGCCATACTAATAGTACTCCTTATTGATGAACGTCCTGAAGAAGTGACCGATATGGCTCGTTCAGTAAATGCAGAGGTAGTAAGTTCCACATTCGATGAACCCCCACAAAGGCATGTGCAGGTAGCCGAAATGGTCATTGAAAAAGCAAAGCGTCTCGTTGAACATAAAAAAGACGTGATTGTACTCTTAGATAGTATCACACGTTTGGCGCGCGCTTACAATACTGTTGTGCCCCCAAGCGGAAAAATCCTTTCCGGAGGGGTCGACTCCAATGCCCTCCACCGACCAAAAAGATTCTTTGGCGCGGCCCGAAACGTGGAAGAAGGCGGGAGCCTCACCATCATCGCGACAGCCCTTGTTGATACCGGAAGTCGGATGGATGAAGTCATATTTGAGGAATTCAAGGGCACAGGTAATATGGAGATACATTTGGATCGGAAGCTTTCAGATAAGAGAGTCTTCCCTGCGATAGACATCAACCGGTCCGGCACACGCAAAGAAGAACTTCTCCTTGATCCTGAGACTCTCAACAGAGTCTGGATACTCCGCAAGTTACTCTCGCCGCTTAATCCGATTGACACTATGGAGTTTATGCTGGATAAGATGAAAGGGACAAAAGATAATCAGGAGTTTCTCGATTCTATGAGCCATCGGTTATAATCTTCGTTATCATTGACCTTGAATCCCGCTGATAGCGGGAAACGTTTTTTAAAGGTCTCTTGAGGCAGTTTCAAAACGTTCAATTTTGAAATTGCCTTTCTTAACTTATCTTTGTTCCCGGCTCAACATCCCCCTGAACAGTCGGAACATAACATCGTTTTTTTGCCACAGCAGCCAGTATCATTCCCTGGGAAAGGACACCCATCAATTTTGTCGGTTTTAGGTTTGCGACAACTATTACCTTCTTACCTATCAGGTCAGCCGGAGCATAACCGGCGCCTATACCCGCAACTATCTGGCGTTCTTCTCCAATATCGACTTTTAATTTCAACAACTTTTTAGACTTAGGAACTGTTTCGGCTTCAAGCACAATTCCCGCTCGAAGGTCCAATGTCTCAAAATCCTTGAGCTCGATCTCCGGTTTAAATGTAAGGGAAACGTCTTTTCCTTTTTCCACATCCACCCTTGGGAACAACGCGGTTACCTTGGGAACCACCACGCCAGGCTTCAAACCACCCCATTCAGAAAGATCGGAAAGGGTAAATATTCTATCCGGATCAAGACCAAAATATTTTCGCATTTTCTGTGAAGTCTCCGGGATAAAGGGGAAAATCATTCCACAAACAATTCTGAGGCCTTCCATGACGTTATACATTACTGTCTGAAGCCGGGCTCTGCCCCCTTTTTCTTTTGCCAGAGACCAGGGGGCGTTCGTATCTATGTATTTATTGAGTTTATTAATAAACTCCCATATGCTCATCAGCCCCTTATGAAACGCGAAACCTTCTATCTCCTTCTGCGCGGTTTTAACCATACTGATTGCATCTTCGGCAAGAGCTGAATCAAGATCGGTTTCTACCCCGGAAACCGGCTTTGGAACAACACATCCAAAGTACTTATGGACCATGCTGACACTACGACTGAACAGGTTTCCCAAATCGTTGGCAAGATCAGAATTAATCCGTTGCACCAAAGCTGACTCACTAAAATTTGAATCAAGTCCAAAGGCCATCTCTCTGACCAAAAAATAGCGGAAAGGATCGCTCCCGTAAGTGTTTTTTATACGCAGAGGGTCCACCACATTCCCTATACTTTTTGACATCTTACTCGCATCTATATTCCAATAGCCATGCACTTTCAATTGTTTGTACAGGGGAACCCCCGCGGCCTTCAACATAATAGGCCAGTAAATCGCGTGGGGCTTTAATATGTCCTTGGCAATAATATGATGCGCTCCGGGCCAGTATCTTTTAAAGAGCTCCCCATCCGGATACCCAAGAGCGGAAATATAGTTTAACAGGGCATCGAACCAGACATATGTCACATATTTGTCATCAAAAGGGAGTGTGATCCCCCATTGAAGACGGGTCTTGGGTCTTGAAATACAAAGGTCTTCTAAAGGCTCTTTGAGGAACGCTAATACTTCGTTTCTATATCGCTCCGGAGTTATAAAATCAGGATTCTTCTTTATATGGCTCACGAGCCAATTCTGGTGCTTGCTCATCTTTAAAAAATAATTCGATTCCGCTATCTTCTCCGGCGCTGTTTTATGATCCGGACATTTCCCGTCTACCAGCTCTTTTTCTGTATAGAATCGTTCACATCCGAAGCAATACAATCCTTCATATTCACTAAAGTATATATCTCCGGTGTCATACACCCGTTGCAGTACGTATTGCACCACCTTCTGATGCTCGGGATAGGTGGTACGAATAAACTGATCATGCTCTATGTCGAGTTCAGGCCAAAGAGTACGGAACATGTCGCTTATCTCATCTGCATAACTCTTAGGGCTTATCCCTGATTCTTGGGCGGCGCGGACCACCTTGTCTCCATGCTCGTCGGTTCCTGTCAAAAAATAGGTATCTCTGCCTGCCATTCTATAAAATCGTTTGAGCGCATCAGCAATAATCGTAGAATATGCATGCCCAATATGGGGCTTTGAGTTTACATAGTAGATAGGGGTTGTAATATAAAATGGTTGAGACATAATCCCTCCGGTCAAAATAATACTTCTAACTATCTTCTCTTGTTCTTTTCCCTTTCGAATTCCTATTTCGAGGACTACGCTTTTTCTTTAGGCCTCGAATATGCTTTACCTCTTTAATCTCGCTTAATAACAATTCCGTCTCTGTCCCTTCATCGAATTGAACGGCAACGCATCCCCGCAACAATTCTTGTCGAACCACTCTTCCCTTCCCTTTTTTTGTCTCAACTATTGTGCCACAATTGGGAAATTTATTTTTCAATTCACAATATGTATCATATTCAAAGGCCAAACAACACATGAGCCTGCCGCAAGAACCTGAAATCTTGGTAGGATTCAAAGAGAGCGCTTGAACCTTTGCCATCTTGACCGATACCGGAAAAAAATGATCTATGAAGGAAGCACAACAGATCTCTCTACCGCACCTTCCCAATCCTCCGCACATCTTTGCCTTATTTCGGACGCCGACCTGGCGCATCTCAATACGAACGCTAAACTCCTGAACCAGTTTTTTGACCAGCTCGCGAAAATCGACTCGCCCGTCAGCCGTAAAATAAAAAATGATTTTACTTCTGTCAAAGAGGCATTCCACATCAACCAGGTTCATCACAATGCCAAGCTCTCTAATGTATTGCAAGCACGATTGATAAGCTCTTTTCTCAACCTCCAGATTGTTCATGTGCTGCCCTATATCGTCTTCATCAGCCGGACGGAATATCTTCTTTAAGTCTTTCCTGGTCTTGTTTAAGTCTATTTCTCTGGCGGGGGTATACACGGTTCCAAAACCGAGCCCACGTTCTGTCTCTACGATTACGTAATCCCCGCGATCAAGAACATACGGGCCGGCATCAAAATCGTACGTTTTCCCCTCTTGTTTAAATTTTATCCCAACAACTTTTTTCATTTTCTCACAACTAAGTCGTCAAGTAAAAATAACTTACACATCTTGCTTGCCTCCTTACTCCCGACACAGTTTTATCAACATCACTTCCAAGATCAACCGACGATTTCTGCCATTTTGCGCGTCTACCTGGGCTCCCTGTACAATTTTTATCTTTTTGAGCAGCGACGATACAGAATGCCTTGCTGAAATCTCCTTTATTTTCTCCATGAGGTCCTTGTTCAGAATCTTTTCCGGACATAGTTTGCCAAAAAGAATATCACGAAGCCACACCATCAACACTTCTAAATTATTCAACAAATTATCCTTGTCCTGTGCTAAACTTTCTGCAAAATTCAGAAGAGAGTGCATCGCGTGCAAGGAGAGTGTTTCAAACCGTTCAATCAGCTGATTCCGTTCTTCCGCCACTTTCTTTACATCAGCTTGAAGCGCCATTCCCAGACTACCGTTAGCCCAAACTGCCGCAATATCCGCGGTGTGCCGATCAATCTTCCTGTCTGTAACAAGTTTTACCGCGATCAATGCGGGCGACAAAGGAGCAAATGCAATCTGTTGACATCTTGAAACAATAGTAGGAAGAAGATCTGACACCTGGTGAGCAGTCAATATCATAAAAGAACCCTTTGGCGGCTCTTCCAAAATCTTGAGGAATGTGTTGGCCGCCTCAGAATTCATGGCATGGGCATCAGTTATAATGGCGACACGCTTGTTCCCCTCAAACGGCTTAAGCGCAAATTCGTTTCGTAGTGTTCGAATCTGGGCGATCTTAATGAACGAGCCCGAAGGCTCTATAAAAACTACGTCCGGATGATTGCCGGAATCAATCTTTTTGCAAGCAGGACAGATGCCGCACGCAACTGTCCCCTTTGCCGACTGACATTGCAAAAGCCCGGCAAGAGCAAGGGCTGTTGTGCGCTTCCCCGTGCCTGGAATCCCGGTAAAAAGCAAGGCATGAGGGACTCTATTCTTTTCATATGCCCGTGTCAGAAAACGAACCGCCCGATTTTGTCCTATAATACCTTCAAAACTCATCAAAAATTATCCACAACCCTTTACTTATCATGTTTTAGCAGAATACCGCTCATCTTGCAAGGAATCCGTTCTGAATATTTTCCGCTTTTATCTCCCACGAATGAAACGTCGGCATAAAGAGTTTTTTCTTTGTGTAGTGCAGCGAATTTTGGTAAGGTAGATAATGATTATCAGCTGTTTAGCCACGAATGAACACGAATTTGCACGAACAAGAAAGACCTTTTTATTGAACAAGCTTTAGTAGTTATCAAGTTTTTTTCTTTATTCGAGTCCATTCGTGTTACTTCGTGGCTAAATACTTACTGTAATATAACCAACCAAAGGAGGGAATCATGATCGATCTCATAAAAAAGACTCTTATGGCCGGCGTGGGAATGGCGGCAATGACTAAAGACAAGATTGAAGAGCTGGCAAATGACATCGCAAAAAAAAGCAAGCTTTCCGAAAAGGAAGGGAAAAAATTGTTCACCGATTTCTTCAAGAGATCACAAACCGCCAAAAAAGACCTTGAATCTCTTATAGAAAAAACCGTAAAAAAAATAATGAAAAACCTGAACATTGCCACGAAAGAGGATATAAGCAAATTGACAAAGCGGATGAAGAAACTGGAGGACGAGATACGATCTAAAAAGAAGTAATATCCTTAATGTTCTTTAATAGGTATTCTTTAAAGGTCTTAAATTCGCTGTTGGTTAAGAGACCATTTTGTTTCAGCTCGGAAAGCCTTTGCAATTCGTCAAGATAGCTTCTTCCACCTACTCCTGATTTTTGCATATAATGTAGAACCGGGGTATTGGGGGGATAAAAGGTGTGGCTGTCTTCCTCCTTATCATCTGACTTAGGAGTGTTGCGGGGCGCCTGCTCCTTTTTAATTACCAACAATTGTTGATAAACATCTTCAAGCTC
>JAUWMN010000164.1 GCA_030613165.1 Desulfobacterales bacterium | reverse complement strand
AATTCTGTCACGCCCCTCTATTTGGCGCGACCAAACATGTGAATTGTATTTCACATTAAGAGCAAAACCTTTCATAATATGTGCAACAGACTTCATCTTTTGAGAATTAATCCAAACCCCTTGCAGACCGACCCAAAAAATACAACCGCTCCGCAAACGGAATTATTCCATGGTTATGTTGGGCCAAAAAGCACGAAATGACATTGTAGGAGGAAGTACCGGTGGAGTGGGATATCGTAATTGAATAGAGTGGAAAACTTGAATTCTATGTTTTATTATTTAGCCGCAAGATCACAGACCAACAATTCGTGTCTTTTTGTTTTGATATAGTAAGTATTATGTATAACACAGGAGGGCATTTGTCAATACTAATTTTGAGAACTATTGTTGATGGCTTAGTAAAAAGTCATATTGCCCCTCCGGGTCTGCCCTCGGCCATGAGCTCGGGCCGAATGGAGGCCTCTCATTCGACCTGCCTGTCGAGAGCCTCAAGGGTCGAACGAGAGGCTCTCGACAGATGGATTATACCACGCAAAAAGGGCGCCCCTTTTCAGGGAGCGCCCTTTTTCTTTTTTTATCCAGCAATTAGATTCTATTCGTTATCACGATGGGTAGGACTCATTACCGCTGTTTGTAATGGCAGTTGAGACAACCCGTATCGGTCGTGCCCCCCGCTATCATGCCGCTATACGCAAACCGAAGCAGATCATCATACGGCGATCCATGGGCGCGGTGGCATGAGAGACAAGAAACCGCGGCGCCGACGGTCGCTGCGGTATAAGCCGTCGCGGTGTCCAATCCAGCGCCTGCACTTCCGTCCGTAAAACAGAACGGAGTCCGGTCATAGTCTGCGGCAATGCTGCTGAGATCCCATGAAGCAACGTCAGAAAGCAAGTTGTCGGTCGGGTGTCTGATCCACTCGCTGCCGCCCCCGGTCTGCCCGTTAATGCCGCCACTATTGTGAAAATTCTGATGGCAGTTGGCGCACAGCCCGTTTATACCCTGATTGCCCGCGGCATACACGTTGTGGTTAGTAGCAGAAGCGCCGCCCATTTCCCAGTCAGTTGAGCCCTTGCCGGACACAGCGCCACCGCCACCGGCGATCTCCAGAAAACGATACGCGGTGCTCTCATGATGGTAGCCCCTGATGCCGTCATCGGCAGTGTCTTTGGCGACGGCGTTGACATCCCCGTGGCAGCCGTTTGTCCCGGCGCAGGTAAAGTTAGCGGGGAGATCAGTGCCTGTACCGAGGTTCATACCGGCAGGAAGACCACCTGGAACCGTAGCGCCATTGTCCGAGTCCGTCGTCATGGTCAGGCCGGTAAAGGCGTTCCCTGAGCCATCAGTCACGTTGTGCACCTTTGCATCGTCCGCGGGGGCCGAATGGGTAGCAAAGCTACCACCTGCGGCCACGTTGGCATCCTCGGTGGCATAGGACATCACGACATTCGGATAGGTAGCATCAAGATTTCCATTATGACAACCCATACAGTTTGATCTCGTGAGGTTTCGATAAGGTGTATCCGTACCGGTTCCGGTCTCATCTTGCGCCATAAGGCTGCCACCTTGTGAGTTATGCATGGTATGGCAATCACTGCATATCCCCTGTACCGCCGCATAACCCGTACCAAGGCCTCCCGCGATAAGCAAGGAGAGCGCTCCGATAAAACCCACTAAAAAACTCTTTACTGTTGTTTTCATTTTTCCCCCTTTCTCTTAAATTGAGGTTAAGTACCTTCTTTGTGTTTTATTCCTTTTCTGCCTCTACGTAAGGCAAGGGGTGTGCCAAAAAACGCACCTCTTCATTCTCAAGCTATTTAATGATGTAATAGGTTGAAAATAAAACATAACTAACTATCACGCTTTTTCGTCTTGCCTCTCTCTTCCCTTCGCGCATCCGTGATAATTACCAAAAAAGGGTATTTTGCTGACAAAATTTGGTACTGTCGGTGTTCAGAAGACAGAGGACAGAGGACAGAAGTCAGAGGACAGAAGACAGGGGTCACTGGAGCTCAGAACCAGCTGATATTGCTGGTTTCCCGCGTTCGCGGGAATGACGAAAAAGGGTGCCTGGCGACTTTTTGCGAAATCATCAATCATCTGTTCTCTGCCCTCTGTCCTCTGTCTTCTATCTTCTGCGAATCCCTGAATTTAATTGCATTTTTATAATGTATTTTATATAATTTATTAAAAATATCTCCCGGATATCTCTTCCGCTTACAGGAAGGTTTTACATGGCAGAAAAAGAGACCAAAAATTATCAACCACGCCAAAATATTATAGATATTAGTAGAAATGGATTTGTCGTTGTCGAAAAGGATGGGACAATAGTCTCTTGCAGCAAGTCAGCCACGGATATGTTTGGCTATTCTCGATCTGATCTTATAGGAAAGAATCTGTCGCGGCTGTTTTTGGAGGACGACCGTAAGTATCTCTATCAAAATATCCTTAACCTCACCACGCAATCCAATTCCTTTGAAGGGGAATTGAAGATGCGCAGAAAGGATAAAAGCTATTTTTTTGCTTACATAAGTACCTATCTTTACCACGACGCGGTAAAGGGTATGGACCTCATTATGATCGCGATACAGAATATCGACGAGCTAAAATCGCTGGTAAGGAAGTACAATGAATCAAAAAGGATATTCGACATAGTAAGGATGGCCGACAGCGTGGCACATGAAATCCGAAATCCCCTCATGACCGTAGGGGGGTTTGTCAGGCGTCTTTACGATAAGTGCGAAAAAACAGATGTAACTAATGAATATTATAGCCACATAAGCGAGGGGATCGCGCGTCTGGAAAAAATTGTAAAGAATGTTGAATCCTTTTCAAGGATCCCGAGTCCGAGCATGGCCCTGGGCAAGCTGTCGGATCTGCTCCGGGAGACACTGTTGATAACTGAAAAAAGAAGAGGGAGAAAAGGGATTATCTTGGACCTCGATATCGATACGGTAAAGGATCTCGAACTTTTTTTGGACAATGATCTCATGGTGCAGGCCCTGTCTGTTATTATGGACAATGCCATTGATGTGCTCTCCAAAGGCGATAGGATCGCTATCAGATCCGCTATTAAAGATCAATACGCTGTCCTTACGATCAAGGACAATGGATGCGGCATAGCAGAGACCGATCTTTCCTATATATTCGACCCTTTTTTTACAAGAAAGAATGAAGGAATCGGATTGAACCTTGCAATGACAAGAAGGATTATAGAAGATCATGGAGGCCGCGTCACAGTGGAGTCGACCCAGGGGGCAGGGACTAAGTTCTATGTTTTTTTGCCCATCGAGCAGAGGAAAAGGATAAGACGGGAAATGGTTTAGTTGCGAGTTGCGGGTTACGAGTTGCGAGTTGCGGGTTGCGAGTTGCGGGTTGTTAATCGGAAATAATACTTATACCCCGCACCCCGGAACCCGAAACGCGTACCCCGAATTTACGGCCTATATAAATAATCCGCATGCAAATTCGTGTTTACGGTGCGATCTGCGAGTTCTTTCACGGATGATTCTATAAGATATTTCAAAAAGGGTGTCTTCTTCTCAGGGACATAAACAGATGAAATTTTCCCTTTTATTCCGGCCATTCTGCCGGCCCACTCTATTGCGTCTTCCAGGTTTCCGAGACGATCTACAAGGGACATTTCTTTAGCCTGCTCTCCTGAAAAGATGCGTCCGTCAGCAATAGCTTCCACTTTTGACAGATCCATCTTTCTTCCCTCGGATATTGCCTTGACAAACTGCCTGTGAATATTGACCGATAAATCCTGAAGAATTTTTCTTTCATCTTCAGTCATATCTCTAACAGGTGATCCCATGTCCTTGTATTCAACACTTTTGATCACAACCGGGACCAATCCGATTTTACGAAACAGTTGCTGAAAATTCGTAAAACCCATAATAACACCGATACTTCCGGTTATGGTGCCTGGGTTGGCAACGATCCCGTCTGTCGCCGCGGCAATATAATATCCCCCTGAAGCTGCCACTGCACCCATTGAAGCAACAACTTTTTTTAATTTAACGGTTTTTCTGACCTCCCTGAAAATCTCCTGCGAGGGCCCCACACCGCCACCTGGAGAATCTATCCTGAGTACAATTGCCCTGATTGATTTGTCTTCACGGAAACGTTTAAGATGATGAATGACTTCCTTGGAATCGGCAATAACCCCTTTTATTTCGATGATTCCGACTTTTTCACCACCTGCTTTAAGATCATCATAACCGGAGTCTCTTGTACCACGTACAAACAAAAATGAGATTACTATAATTGCGACGGTAGATGCAGATATTGCTGAAAAAATCAAAATGAAAAAAAGGTAAGGGTGTCTGCGGGAAAACATAATTTAATAATGTTATTTAATATAAAATTTTAGAAATAGCCTAATTTTGTATCATGTGCGATCGTTGCGGGTTACGCGTTGCGAGTTGCGAGTTGTTAATCGGAACTAATCCTTTTTTATACCCGTACCCCGTAACACGCAACCCGGAATATTGACGTGAGAATCAAACTGACGAACCTTAAAGAATTTATTGTTGCGTAGCTATAAATGTAGAGTTGTTGAATCAGTCATCATTCAGCTTTTCCTGGAGATTCTCACGCAGGATTTCTCCAAAAGATGAAGTGGCAGGTCTCATGGTATTTACATACTCACTCAAAAGATTCTGTTCATCTTCGATCTCAAGTCGCTTTATTGAAAGACCAATTCTTCTTTCCTCGGTGTTAATGTTCATAACTTTGGCGGTAATGACTTCACCGATGTTGTATTTACCAATCGGGGTTTTAATTTTTTCCTT
The DNA here is from genome assembly GCA_030613165.1 of Desulfobacterales bacterium. GTDB lineage: Bacteria > Desulfobacterota > Desulfobacteria > Desulfobacterales. The sequence continues at coordinate 73 of JAUWMN010000164.1, read as the reverse complement.
ACTTATTTCAGACACATGAACAAGTCCTTCAATCCCCTCTTCCAGTTCCACGAAAACCCCGAAATCAGTAAGA
>JAUWMN010000060.1 GCA_030613165.1 Desulfobacterales bacterium | reverse complement strand
TCACTTTTCGCCCTCACTCCGTGCCCTCCAAATTCATTGCGCAAGGCGGCAATCACCTTAGCGCTAAATGATTCTTCCTGGCGAGAGCGCAAGCGTTCCAAGAGTGATAGCGTAATAACAGGCGCGGGCACATCTTCTCCAATCGCCTCGGCTACTGTCCATCGACCTTCCCCGGAATCTTGAACATATCCTCGCAACGATTCCAAGTGAGGATCCTTCCCAAAAGCGTCCTCTGCCAGCTCCAAAAGCCATGATCGAACAACGCTTCCCTGATTCCATAGATGCGCGATCTCGGTCAGATTGAGCTTAAACCCTTTTTTTGCCTCCATGATCTCAAATCCCTCGGCATAGCTCTGGAGTAAAGCATACTCAATACCGTTATGCACCATCTTTACAAAGTGGCCCGCGCCACTTGCCCCAACATAGGCATAGCCATCCCTCGGCGCTAATGTCTTGAATACAGGTTCGACTTTCCTGAATGCCTCCTCATCCCCTCCGATCATGAGGCAATAGCCAACCTTCAATCCCCATATTCCCCCACTTGTGCCGGCGTCAAGGAAGAAGATTCCTTTTCCACTCAGATCCTGTGCAATTCGCATGGAATTTTTATAAAACGAATTCCCTCCGTCAATCACGATATCGCCATCTCCTAACAGAGCGGATAAGGACACGATCGTCTCTTCCGTCGGTCTGCCGGATGGCACCATTACCCAAATAGCACGAGGCGCTTCAAGTTTGTTCACCAACTCTTCAAGGGACCGTGCGGAGAGGCCCCCCTTTTTTTCCACAGTTGTCATTGCCTCTTCATTCGGATCAAAGGCAAGTATCTCATGTCCCCCGCTCAATAGACGTTCAACCATGGCCCCGCCCATTTTTCCCAGGCCAACAAAACCTATCTTCATGGAATCATCCTCCAATGTCTTAATTCCCTCATTTCCCAAGCAACTTCTTCGCTCGGTCGACAATGTTTTCAACGGTGAACCCGTACTGCTTGACGTTGTCTTTATAGGGCGCGCTTGTCCCGAACTTTGTTATGCCAATAACGTCGCCCTTATCCCCAACCCAATCACGCCAGCCTTGAGGTGATCCAGGTTCTACTGCCAGCCGAGCTTTGACTCCCGGTGGCAGCACCTTATTACGAAAGTCCCGGGGCTGCTCCTTGAAGATCTCCCAGCTCGGCATACTCACAACACGCGCGTCGATATTCTCCAACACAAGCTTTGCCCGTGCTTGCAGGATGAGTTCCACCTCGGATCCCGAAGCGATGAGCAAAACATCGGGAAAGCCGGACTTCTCATGTGACAGTATATAGGCCCCCCTGAGCAATCCATCAGCACCGGCAAACTTGCTTCGATCGAGAATCGGGAGCTTTTGCCGGGTAAGTACCAGCATAGTCGGCCCATGCCTGCGCGTCATAGCAGCACGCCAGGCATACGCCGTTTCATTGGCATCCGAGGGGCGAATGACGCAAAGATTCGGGATCGCGCGCAGCGAAGCGAGATGCTCGATCGGTTGATGAGTAGGACCGTCTTCACCGAGTGCAATGGAGTCGTGGGTCATCACATATATGACCGGCAATTTCATCATTGCCGCGAGCCTAATGGCAGGTCGGGCGTAGTCGGTAAAGATGAAAAATGTTGCCGCATACGAACGGACACCGCCGTGGAGCGTCATGCCGGAACTGCAGGCGCACATAGCATGCTCGCGAATGCCCCAGGCCATGTTGCGATTAGCATAGGCCCCCCTGGCAAAATACCCTGAGTTCTTGAGAAGTGTTTTCGTAGACGGCGCCAGATCGCCGCTACCGCCCATCAACCAGGGGACCTTTTCGGCAAAAGCATTGAGCACCGTGCCCGATGCGGCGCGGGTGGCAATGGGTCCGTCGGAAGGATCAAAGTCAGGGATGTCGTCATCCCACCCTCCGGGAAGATCGCCCTGCAGCCCTCTTTGGAATTGTTCGGCCAATGCAGGATATGCTTTCTTGTACGCGGCAAATCTTTGGTTCCACTCTGCTTCCAGATTGCGGCCCCGCTCGACAGCCTGTCGCATATGCTCCAGCACGCGCTCGGGTATGTAAAACTGCTCGTCATCGGGCCAGCCATAGAACCTCTTAGTAAGCCTCACTTCGTCTTCACCCAGGGGTTCGCCATGCGCCTCTTTGGTATCCTGGCGGTGAGGCGACCCGTAACCGATGTGCGAGCGCAGGATAATGAGTGAGGGGCGCTCTCTGTCCTGTTGTGCTCGAACTAAGGCATCAGTGAGAGCCTGGATATCATTTGCTCTGTCACCGATGTTCTGTACGTGCCAGTGATACGCCTCGAAGCGCTTTGCCACATCATCAGAATACGTCAGCGCAGTGTCACCCTCTATGCTGATGTGGTTGTCGTCATAAACGCAAATCACCTTGCCAAGGCCCAGGTGACCCGCGAGAGAGGCTGCTTCGTGTGAAGCGCCCTCCATAAAATCGCCGTCGCCGCAAAAAACATATGTATAATGGTCCCCGATCTCGTATCCATTGCGGTTAAAAACCGCGGCTAAATGCGCCTCGGCAATCGCCATACCAACTGCGTTCATGATACCCTGGCCAAGCGGGCCGGTAGTCACCTCAACACCCGGGGTAATCCCATACTCGGGATGACCGGGCGTCTTGCTTCCCCACTGGCGAAAGTCTTTGATCTCCTCCAGCGAAAGATCATAGCCTGTTAAAAATAGTATCGCGTATTGAAGCATCGAGGCATGGCCGCATGAAAGCACAAAACGGTCGCGGTTAAACCAATTGGGATTCCGTGGGTTGTACTGTAAGAGCTTCGTCCAAAGAACGTACGCCAGTGGCGCCAGGGCCATTGCAGTCCCCGGATGTCCTGAGTTTGCCTTCTGCACGGCATCCATTGCCAGTGTGCGAATCGTGTTGATGCACAACTGATCCAACGTGTGTTGTTCTTCATCCATAGATAGTTGCTCCAAGGTTGATGGCGTCGTAAAAAGTCCGGATCATCTGTTAAGAGACAGTAAATGAGACCTTTGAAAAACGTGACATTTTTTCGTCAGGCAAGGAAGGCAAAAATTTTAACCGGAGGAATACATTAGGTATTTTGAGGATTAAAATTTGCAGCCTGACGCCGCATCACGGAACAATGGCAGTTTTGCAAAGGTCTCAAATCTAAACCTCACGGTATACGAGGCGGAATATGTCGATCAAGTGATAGAAAATGATAGAAGTTGTGAATTAAACCGTACTTTTAAAATGGAGTAAGAAGAATTTTTTTTGAAGCGCTAAATTAAAGGACAGGTGAAATGAAAATATTTTTATCCAAAAGATTATTTATATAATACCATATAGATATTGTCGATTGCAAACAGTATTTTTATTGGCCGGCTTCACCGCGTTACCCGGACGACTTCTTCCAGGGTTGTAATCCCTTCCAATACCTTTTGTATACCGTCGCGGCCCAGTGTAGCCATACCGTGCTTAACAGCTTCTTTCTTGATCTGTCCCGCATCCGAGGTCTTTAAAATCAAACCCCTTATACCATCGTTCATAATCATCACCTCAAAAATGCCGATCCGACCCTTGTAGCCGGTGTTCAAGCAAGAGTCACACCCTATCCCACGATAGATTGTCTTTCCCTGAAGCATCTCCCAGCCGTCTATATCCATAGACCGCAAAGATTCTTCATCCGGAATGTAAGCCTCTTTGCATTTGTTGCAAATAACCCTTACAAGACGTTGTGCCAGGATGGCTATGACCGAAGAGGTCACTAAAAAAGGTTCTATGCTCATATCAATGAGCCGCGTCACAGCGCTTGCCGCGTCGTTGGTGTGTAGAGTGGAAAACACAAGGTGTCCGGTCAGGGATGATTGAACCGCAATCTCTGCCGTCTCAAGGTCACGAATCTCACCTACCAGGATCACATCCGGGTCCTGACGCACGATTGAGCGAAGTCCTTTGGCAAAGGTAAGGTCTATCTTTGGATTTACCTGGATCTGGCTAATCCCGTCAATCTGGTATTCCACAGGATCCTCAATAGTCATGATATTGATATCAGCATTATTGAGGGTATTTAAGGCGGCGTATAGCGTGGTGGTCTTACCACTTCCGGTAGGTCCTGTAACCAGTATAATGCCATGTGGGGTCTGGATAATGCGCTTCAGGATAACAAGATTCTCTTTTACCAGACCAACCTCTTCCAGCGCTAAAAGCATGTTGGACTTATCAAGAAGCCGGAGTACTACACGTTCCCCAAAGGTGGTTGGAATGGTTGAAACCCGAACATCTATGCTCTTGTCGGCAATTTTGATCTCAATTCTTCCGTCCTGTGGGAGTCGTTTTTCGGCAATATTCAATTTCGCCATTATCTTGACTCGAGACACCAGGGTGGATTGTATCCTTTTGGGCAATGCATGGGTATTGTAGAGAATACCATCGATGCGATACCTGACCTTTAGCTCGTTTTGATACGGCTCAATATGAATATCACTTGCGCGTCCCTTGACTGCCTGAGAAAAAATAAGGTTGACCAGTTTGATTATGGGGGCATCGCTGGTATCGTCCAAGAGATCGGCTGTCTCTTCAATCTCTGAGATGAGCCGGTTACTGTCTTCTTCATCCATGTCCTGAACAAATTGCTCCGCGGAATCCTTGCTTAGATCATATGCACGGTTAATGGCAGACAAGATTTCCGCGCGTGTTGAAAGGATCGGCTCTATACGATCGACTCCTAAAACAACTCGAAGATCGTCTAAGGGTTGAAACAGTAACGGATCATTGAAAGCGACTCTCACCCTCCTGTCATCTACAACAGGGACCATTCTATATCGTTTCAGATAGTGAATCGGGATCTGCGTCGCGTAATCAGATCCCTCGGTATCCGCGGGCAAAGATTGCAGATACGGAATGCTAAACTGGATGCTCAGCGCCTCCAGCAAATCTTTTTCTGTAATCGCTCCCAACTTGACAAGTATTTCACCCAGACGTCCTCCATTCTCCTTCTGCTGTTTCAATCCTTCAGAGAGGACATCTTCAGGGAGACGGCCAATTTCCTTCAGTATTTCTCCAAGTAATCTGTGTGACATAATCGCGTTGCGGGTTACTCGTTACTGGTTGCTCGTTACTCGTTTCTGGTTGCTGGATACTACCTTTTACCTCTTTTATACAGCTTGATGGAGCTTTCCCTTACCGTATCAATCTCTTCTTGTTTCTCTTCATAAATGGCTTTTGCCTCCGAGGAGTTCTCTATGATATGCGGAGTAATGAATATATAAAGATTAGTGTTGGTTTTACGTTCGGTCCAGTATTTGAAGAGCCATCCTATAACCGGGATATCGCCCAGGCATGGCACCCTGTAATGAGTTCCGGTGGTAGCCTCTCCAATTAATCCCCCTATGACCACCGTCTGGCCGTCCTTTACAATCACCGTTGTCTCGGCAGACCGTTTAAATGTCCGGGGAGCGTCGGGGAGCGCTCCTCCCTCCAGTATCAATTTTGTTAATTCCTGAAAAATATCTAATCGAACAAAGCGTTCCTGATTAATCTGGGGGGTAATCTTCAGATTGACTCCCACATCCTTGTATTCATAACTTGTATAGTCTCTGAGAGCCTCTGAGGTCTCCTGCCGAGTGATAAACGGGACGTTCTCACCCACCTTGATCTCCGCTTCTTCATTATCCGTGGTAAGAATCTGAGGAGTGGATAAAATATGGACGTCCTCATCCTTTTGATATGCCTGTATTATGGCGCCCACATTCGGGAACACGATATCTCCTATGGTGATCGCTTCGCCCACAATTCCCAACGAAAGTCCGCTGGGGAATGCTCCGGATGCTACTCTGGAGGAGTTAGCAAAACCGCTCCCACTATATGCGCCAAATCCCCCAATAGTCTGCCCCTCCCATGACCCGATATCTTTGAACGCTTCCCACTCTACCCCTATACTGAAGGATTTGTCTACGTTGACTTCCATGATAAGCGCCTCGATGTAAACCATCGCACGGGCGATATCGAGTTTTTCAATGACGCCCTCAAGGACGGAGTAATCATCTCTGTCCGCGGTAATAACCAACGCGTTGGTTGCTTTATCCGCCACTATATTAACATCTTGGGAAAAAACGGAAGCGGCCTTGCCCTTGACGGCTCGCTTATTACCGGAGGGAAGGCTGGTCAGCACCTTGGCAAGATCCTCTGCGTTCGCATTTTGCAGATAGTAGACGTGAATATCTCCTTTTCCCCTGGGGGTCTCTATATCCAACAACCGTACCAATTCTTTTATCCGTGAGACATCGTCTTCGGCAGCCAGGACAATCAAAACATTAGTCCGTTCATCAGGAACGATCTTCACCGATACACTCCCTGGCGCCTTTTTCGCCCTTGCTCTACCGGCGGCAAAGACCGTATTCAAAGACTTTGCAAGATTTGACACGTCGGCATGCCGTACAGGGATTACAGTGATCTCCTCTCCCACACCAACCACATCGATCGCTTTCACTATTTTCAAGATACGTTGAATATTGGAAAATACATCAGTGACAATCATCGTCATAGTGGGAGGATATGAAATAATGACGCTATTTTTTGACACAAGCGGCGCAAACAGCTTTTTCAATTCATTCGGGCTGGCATATTCAAGAGGAATCAGCTGAGTCACCACCTTATCCTCAGGGGCACTCGCCTCTGCCTTCAGGCGGGTCTCTATACTTTTACTTCGGGCATCATGAAGAGGAACGATCTTGATAACTTTCCCGGAAGGCACGGTAGTAAATCCATGGACCTCCAAGACCGATTCAAAGACTCTGTACGCCTCATTCACCGAAATCTTTTTCGGAGAAATAATAGTGACCTTCCCTCTAACCTTGTTATCAATGATAAAATTCTTCCCTGTCAGCTCGCTGATAAATTTTATAAAAAGAGCAATCTCTACATTATCAAAATCAATGTTTACAAAACGATCGCCTATTTTTTCTCCGGATACGGCTTTTTTCTTGACAACATCTTTCTTCAGGGGCCTCGGCCTTACCTTAGGAGGGACCGGTATTCGCGGGGCAACGGTTTTTGGACGGCCTTGACCAACCACGCGCTCTTGGGGAGTAGTAGACGAAACCCCTTCCTCCCCCGCGACCCTTGCCCCGAACAAATCCGGACTCTTCAGTATAGCGAGAATAAAAATCAAAAAAATCACCACGGAAAATTTTACCGGTGATCTCCTGTTCTCTTTACATTTTTCATTTGTCATTTGTCATTTCTCATTTTTCATTGGATTAGAGGTCAGAGAACAGAAGTCAGAGAATAGAGGTCAGAAGTCAGAGGTCAGAGAACAACTCGTAACTCGTAACCCGCAACTCACTTACCAATCATCAATTCCTCATATTTCGGATAACCACGCAACCCCCTCAAATCTTTATCCGCCCGCGCCCATTCCCTGACTCTCTTATCAAGGCCGATTGCGGTCTTCAGGTGGCTGACGCACCCTGACCGATTATTGCCCTGCGCGCAAAGACAGGCTAAATTATAGTGGGGATCCACATAGTCAGGCTTTAGTTTAATAGCTTTCTCAAATAACCTCCGGGCCTCAAAGTAATTTCTTTCGCTCATATAGATCACCCCGAGATTATTCAGGGCAAAAACAAAATTCGGTGACACTTTTAACGCCTGCAAGTATTTCTTTTTGGCGTCCTTAACCGTCCCTTCCTTCTGATAACGCAAGGCCTCATCATAAAGAACCCGGCCGGCTTCTCCTTTTTTTGCAACAGAGCTTTCCAGCTCCGCGTAATACGAGAGTGCCTTATGCTGTATGGTAGTACCCTTTATATGTTTCCGATTTAACCATGAAAAAGCAATTATATCAAGCAATTACTAAAAAGCTAAAGATATCAGTATCCG
>JAUWMN010000068.1 GCA_030613165.1 Desulfobacterales bacterium | reverse complement strand
ACAAGGTCGTTGTAGACGCGCTGCAAATTCTGAACAGGACGCCGGATATCTTTTTTATACACCAAACCGGTCAAAAAGATGCGGCATGGGTGACGGACGCCTATAGAAAACTGGGAAGAAACGACCAGGTGAAGCCGTTTTTCGATGATATGGGGACGATATACGGATCGGCAAACATGGTGGTATGTCGGGCTGGGGCGACTACAGTCGCTGAAATTACCGCCCTTGCGAAGGCCGCCATCTTTATCCCCTTTCCCTTTGCCACAGATAACCATCAAGAGTTGAATGCCCGCAGTCTTGCTGAACAGGGAGCAGCGGAATTGATTCGAGAAGGCGACCTGAATGGCAAAGCGCTGGCAGAAAGAATCTTATATTACAAGGAACACCGGGAAGAACTGAAGGCAATGGGGGAAAAGGCGAAAAAGCTTGGAAGACCGGATGCCGCTAAAGAGATTGTGGAAGAGATATTGGATTTAGGGATTGAAGATTGATGATTTCGTAAAAAGTTTTCAATTCGCTTAATTAGTCACTTGATAAGACTCTCATTTATCATTTCACATTTGTCATCTGTCATTTTTTTAATGATAAATGCCAAATGATAGATGATCAATGACAGATGATAAGATCATGTACCAAAAGAAATATCACATACATTTTGTCGGGATCGGTGGAATCGGGATGAGCGGAATTGCCGAACTACTCATAAACCTCGGGTATAAGGTTTCCGGCTCTGATCTGAGGTCTTCGGATATCACAAAGCGCCTCGCCTCTCTTGGTTCAACCGTTTACAAAGGTCATATCCCCGAGCAGATAGAGGGAGCCGATGTTGTGGTGATATCGTCAGCAGTAAAAAAAGATAACCCGGAAGTCCTTAAAGCCAGGGCCACTTCCATCCCTGTCATCCCGAGAGCGGAGATGCTGGCAGAGTTGATGAACTTGAAATATGGTATCGCAGTCGCGGGGGCTCACGGCAAGACTACAACCACGTCTATTATCGCTGAGGTTCTCAATAAAGGAGGGCTTGATCCAACAGCAGTGATAGGCGGGAAAGTGAACAGTCTCGGGACCAATGCAATATTAGGCCAAGGGGATTTTATCGTTGCCGAGGCAGACGAAAGTGATGGTTCGTTTCTACACCTTTCCCCAACGATTGCGGTAGTGACTAATATAGACACAGAACACTTAGACTATTACAGAGATCTCCATCATATCAAAAGCGTGTTCTTGGATTTTATCAACAAGATCCCGTTCTACGGACTGGCAGTACTCTGTCTTGACAATGAGCCTATTCAAAGCCTGATACCAAAAATTGAGAAACGATACACAACATATGGCTTCACCATACAAGCGGATTACCAGGCCAAGAAAATCAGCTCCGAAGGTCTGAAAAGCAGATTTCAGGTTACTCGGCACAAAAAAAACCTCGGCGATGTTACCTTAAATCTGCCGGGGCTCCATAATGTTTACAACGCCCTTTCAAGTGTAGCTGTAGGAATGGAGTTAGACATTCCATTTGATAAGATCAAGACGGCCCTTGAAAATATGGAAGGGGTGCAACGACGATTTCAGATAAAAGGAACGGTTAAGGATATTACCGTGGTAGATGACTACGGTCACCATCCTACAGAAATCCGGGCAACCCTTGATACAGTTAGACAGTGCTGGCCGGATCGGCGTATTGTTGTGATCTTCCAGCCTCACCGTTATACACGGACGAGAGCATTGTTTGAAGATTTCACGCGCGCATTTTATCGGTCGGATTCTTTAATAGTTATCCCCATCTATCCGGCAGGAGAGGCCCCTATCCCAGGCGTGACCGGGGAAGCATTATCTGAAGGGATCAAAGAACATGGCCATAAGGATGTAACCTTTAAAGCCGACACCCAAAAAATCCTTGACTATTTGTCCGGCAAACTCCGTGAAGGGGACGTGGTGTTGACGCTGGGCGCGGGCCCGGTGTGGAAAATCGGAGAGGAAATTTTAAGAACCCTGTAATGATTTCAAAAGACAACCGAATGTTTTTGGCTGACCGATATAAGAAACGCATACTGTTTGATGAACCGATGGCCCGTCACACTACGCTACGGGTTGGCGGCCCTGCAGAAGCTTTGATTTACCCGAAAGATATAAAGGAGCTCACTTATATTATAGACTGGGCTCTGAAAAAGAGTATTCCCCTTATGGTATTAGGAACAGGGAGCAATCTCCTGGTCAGGGATGGAGGAATCCAGGGAATAGTAGTGAACCTCAGGAAAGGCTTTCAGGAGGTTCGCCTTGTAAAAAAGATCGGTGATACCACGTTGATCATGGCAGAAGCCGGCGTTCACTTGGCCAAATTAGTCGCCTTTGCCGCTGACCATAATCTTGCCGGATTGACTTTTGCGGCAGGCGTACCCGGCACAGTGGGAGGCGCCGTGCGAATGAATGCGGGGACTGCCACCGGGTGCATGGGAGATATCATTGATGCCCTTGATGTCCTCCTTTCCGCGGGGGATGTAATAGATATAAAACGGGACAAGCTTAATTTTTCTTACAGGAGACTCGAAATGGATCCAAAATCTATTATATTGAAAGCTTATTTTAAACTTGGTCTGGGAAGTGGCGACGCACTTCGAAAGGCAGCGGTATCTATGCTTGAACAACGCCGTGCAAGACAGCCACTTTCGTTTCCGAGCGCTGGTTCCTTTTTCAAGAATCCCGCAACCGGCCCTTCTGCCGGCAAACTGATTGAAGAGGCCGGTCTAAAAGGCTATCGGGTAAATGACGCACAAGTATCTGAAAAGCATGCAAACTTTATAATCAATAGAAACAAGGCAACCGCCGAGGACATACTCGGTTTGGTCAATATCGTTCAGGATTCAGTACACAAAAAGTCAGGAATATTGCTGGAGCCGGAGGTGGTGATCGTTGGTGAAAAAATACGCGCGTAAAAATGTTTATAAGAACAGCAGGCTTCAAAAGAAGGCTTTAATCCATGCCCGTTGGCGTTTCGCGTTAAAGGGACTTCTTGCCCTTTGTTCGGTAGCAGGTTTGAGTTTTCTATTGATCTTTTGTCATGACATCCTGACCCAATCCTCGATCTTTGAAATCAAAACCATCACTGTGGAAGGGTGCCGCGGCACTCTCCCTTCAGAAATACTCCGGTGGGGTAATCTTGATAAGCAGACAAACATTCTGTCCCTTAACATTAAAGCATTACAGCTTCATCTCGTCTCCCATCCGTGGATCAAATCAGCGGATATACGGAGGGAAGTGCCGGATAAAATCCATATCAGGATTTCCGAATATACACCGGTGGCTATTGTCGATCTTGGTCAAAGGTTTTTAATCGACGACAAAGGGACAATCTTCAAGAAGATAGATCACGGCGAAGAAATCCCGTTGCCGATAGTTACGGGTCTTAAAATATCCGACCTTAAAATTGACGAAAACAAGGATTTCTCTCGCTTGCAAGCAGTGCTTGCAGTAACTCAACTTGGCATGTTGGACGGCAGCGTACTTCCGCTTTACTCGATCACTGCCATCCATGTGGACAGTGAAACGGGGCTTACAGTTTATGCGTTTGATAGTGACACAGAAATCAAGCTGGGATTCGGCAATTATAGAGACAAATTTAACAGGTTCAGGGATATGATACCGTATTTGAAAAATCAACAAGGCCTATTTAATGTACAGTGTGTCGACTTGAAAGATACCCGGCGTGTAGTAGTAAAAACAAGAGAAAACCATTCAAAAGAGGTATAACAAAAGTGCAGCGTCAGGAAGAACTAATTGTAGGGCTCGATATAGGGACTACTAAGATATGCGCCGTGGTAGGTGAAAAAACCGACAGAGGTATCGATATCATAGGGATCGGCACACATCCATCTATAGGTCTCCGGAAAGGGGTAGTAGTAAACATTGAATCAACGGTTGACTCAATAAAAAAAGCGATAGAAGAGGCCGAACTCATGGCCGGGTGTGAAATACGGTCTGTTTACACAGGAATCGCGGGCGGGCATATAAAAGGATTCAACAGTCATGGCATAATAGCAGTCAAGGGAAGCGAAATCACCGAAAATGACATAGAACGTGTTATAGATGCGGCCCAGGCTGTAGCAATACCAATGGACCGCGAAGTGATCCATACCCTACCACAATCTTATTGCGTAGACGAGCAGGAAGGGATCCATAATCCCCTGGGAATGGCCGGTGTACGCCTCGAAGCCAAGGTACATATTGTCACCGCGGCAGTCACTTCGGCACACAATATCATAAAATGTTGCAACCGCGCCGGTCTTGATGTGGAAGATGTTGTGCTGCAATCCCTGGCATCCAGCAAGGCCGTCTTAACCTCGGAAGAAAAGGAACTTGGGGTTGCCCTTGTAGATTCCGGTGGGGGTACCACAGATCTCGCAATATTTTCAGGGCGAAACATTAAACATACATCGGTACTTGCACTAGGCGGGAACAATCTGACCAATGACCTCGCCATCGGTTTGCGCACACCGATAGGGGAAGCAGAAAAGATAAAAAAGAAATATGGAACGTGTAATCTTGCGGCCATAAGTAAAGAAGACACCATAGAAATCCCGAGTTTGGGAGGGAAACAACCACGTAACTTCTCTCGACAAACTATAGGGGAGATACTTGCCCCAAGGGTCGAGGAAATCTTTATGCTTACAAACCGTGAAATATACCGGGCAGGGTTGGAGGACCACGTCACCTCGGGTGTTGTAATGACGGGGGGGTCCGCACTCCTTGACGGAGCTGTCGACATTGCTGAATCCGTATTCAATCTCCCTTCAAGGCTCGGTACTCCGCAAGGTGTCGGCGGATTATTAGATGTTGTCAGCAATCCGATGTATGCCACGGCAGTCGGCTTAGTTCTTTATGGCGCTGGCCGTCGCCCAAAGCAAAAATTCAGAATAAGGGACAAAAACATTTTCCAAAAGGTAATGGGAAGAATGAAGAAGTGGTTCCGGGAGGTCATTTAACGATTGAAGATTGACTATTGGCGATTGATGTGGGGAGGTCACTTTTACAAAATAGCCAAAGTCAAGTAATCGACAATCGTCAATCGTCAATACTATAATCGGGGGGTGGAACAATGAGATTCGATTTCGTAGAGAATGAAAAGTCGGCAAAAATCAAGGTGATTGGTATCGGAGGCGCAGGCGGCAACGCTGTTAATAACATGATACAATCCAAGCTCCTGGGGGTAAAATTTATCGCCGCCAACACAGATGCTCAGGTTCTGGATATTTCAAAAGCGCCCATAAAAATCCAGTTGGGAGAGCGTCTGACCGAGGGGTTAGGGGCCGGGGCCAACCCGGAAGTAGGCTCTGAAGCCGCGAAGGAAAACGTGGACGAAATTTACAGCGTCTTAGAAAACAGTCATATGGTATTCATTACCGCAGGCTTAGGAGGAGGGACCGGAACAGGAGCCGCGCCTATAGTAGCTGAAGTCAGCAAGGAACTGGGCGCTCTCACTGTTGCCGTGGTCACCAAGCCGTTTGCGTTCGAAGGTAAAAAGCGTATGCAACAGGCGGAAGAAGGTATCAAACAGTTGAAGACTATCGTAGATACATTAATTGTTATCCCAAATGATAGATTATTGGGGCTTGCGTCAAAAAATACCACGCTGGTGGAAATGTTCAAGAAGGCCGATGAAGTGCTTCTTCATTCCGTAAAAGGGATCACGGACCTAATCATGAATCCGGGACTGGTCAATCTGGATTTCGCGGACGTAAGGTCTACCATGTCTAAGGCAGGATTGGCGCTGATGGGCACCGGCATCGGCTGTGGAGAAAATCGTTCGATCGAGGCGGCTGAAAAGGCCATGTCCCATCCTTTGCTGGAAAATGTCTCCATAAGCGGCGCTAGCGGCATTTTGATGAATATTACCTGTGGAAGCGACTTGACCATGGCGGAAATGACCGAGGCCTCGGACCGTATTTATAAAGAAGCGGGAGAAGACGCGGAAATCATATGGGGAACTGTTTTAGACGATAGCATCGGAGACGAACTGCGAGTTACGGTCATTGCAACCGGTATTGAGGCAAAACGGAAGGAAGCAACAAGAGGCCGGCTGCGGCCGGTTACTCCCGAGGATATTAACCGTTCGGTAAATTATGACGAACCGACCTTTATCAGATACAAAAAGGCGGTTGGCGATGACACTGAATCAAGTTATAAAGTCCCCACCGGACTTATTATGGACAGTAACGATCTCGAAGTACCAACATTTATGCGACGGAGAGTCGACTGATCGTCCCAAAATAAAAACATATTACCCTCCCACCTCCCCCAAAAAGGCATTGCCCGAGGGATTGGTTAGTTATTTGCCTACCCCTCGGGTAAAGGCCTTCAGGTATTTGTAAGCTCGGTGCACAAATCGGAGCACACCGTCAATTTTCCCGAATTCCCGGGTGAGGACATCCTTGAAAAAAAAATAGCAGTGCATTAACGGCCTGTTTTTTGTGATTTTTCTTTTAATTTCCGGATAAAATTGGGCGGGTCCCGGGGATTTGATTCGCTGAATCCGTATTTATGGCAGAAATTCAAATAGTACCGTAACCATTTTAAATAATGGTGATGAAATCTTTGAGGTATTTTGTTTTTGACCAATAAATCGTTGAACTGTGCATCTATGAGGCTGTCCGAGAATTCTGATCCTACTGCAAAAAAGTGAGAAACGGCCCAAATTCCCGCAAGTTTTCGTCAAATAGGCCTGCTATTCTCCTCAAATTTGCGAAAATTTTGTCTCGTTCTCACTCATTTTCGTTACGGACATAATTCCCGGACAGCCTCCTATGGCGGCTGGAATTTTTCTCATTATGTTTATACGTATCCGTCTATCTGTATTTGATGAGTGCTAAACGATTAAACAGAGTATACAAAAATTACATTTTTGTTAGCAACATTTTTTATGTGTGGTATTTACGGAAAATCATACAATTACTTGTTAGCATTCCATAAAAAACATAATATCAACAAGATAAAACACTGCACGATGAGTAAACTTAGGAAGTTAAAGAAAAACCTCAAAAGCAATAAGACAATAAAAATGTCAGAAATAATCGCAGAATATGCAGCAGACTTTCTGTCAGGAGGGAGAGGTCTTTACGAAAAACAAAATTACTTAAATTGTGCATGCACCGCCTGGAACATTTCGCTTTTTCCTGAAGGAGAAATTGAAAAAAAATAAACTCAGTGCTGGCTGGCTATGAGAAAAATAATCCGGAAGCAAAAGATAGTGCCAACTACAGACATAATTTAGAACAATTGATTGAGAGGAAAATCGAACTTTACCCAAACATCAGGAAATCCGTTGTTGAAGCTGTCATTGAGGATTATCATGGCAAAAACCGAATAACAGTTGTCTCAATGCCTCTTCAACGATAAAAAACAAGGAAATGGGTGACCCCTTTTTCTCCCACGATTATCTGCCGGAAAAACGACCGATTCTACAGTTCAAGGAGCCATCTTATTAAATTCTTTTTAAATACTTTTGTGTTTTTGGGC
>JAUWMN010000109.1 GCA_030613165.1 Desulfobacterales bacterium | reverse complement strand
CCCGACCATATATTATAAAGGTTAACTTGAGAGCCTCTTGCAGAAACAGCCATCTACTGCGATCGGCTGCAAAAGTCCTGCGTTGCCTCATCGTCGTAAAATCGTCCTCAACGTAGCTACCGCTACGCCTGCGGCGATTTCACTCCTCTTCCTTGCGCAGAACTTTTTCGCACGATCTCGTGACGAAGTTGTTTCTGCAAGAGGCTCTTGAGAGCCAATTTCAAAATTATTTATTTCTCCACTGCCCTTGCCAGTGTCAGCACATCGACCACCGCGGCCCCTCCTTTCATCAAGACACGCGCGCATTCGTTCACTGTGGAGCCGGTGGTGTAGACATCGTCCACCAGGAGGATTCTCTTCCCTTTGATTGTCTCCGGAGATAGGAGTTCGAACGCCCCCCGGATATTTTTTTTGCGTTCCTTTCTGCCAAGGTTTGTTTGCGGGGCTGTCTTTTGAGGCCTTTTCAGCACGAGAGGGTCACAGGAGATATTTTCTGATTCAGCCCATTTGGCGAACAATAAAAGGGCCTGGTTGAATCCTCGTTCTCGAAGGCGGTGGATATGGAGGGGGACAGGCACCATCAGATCGATCGATTGTTTGTCCCAAAACCGGAAAAAGGTCTCCTTAAGGAGCGTTCCTAATGGTCTGGCAAGGCGGGTCTTTTTCCCATATTTGAAAACATGGATTCCCTCCATGAGAGCCCCGTCGTATACACCCGAGGCCCGTGCTGTCCGGAAGTATCTTTTAGTTTCAATGCAATCTCCGCAAACATGATCTTCTCCCTCGCGTGAGATAAACGGCAGACCGCATTGGATACACAGAGGGGAATCTATTGTGTGGATTTCTTCGCGACAGGACGCGCAAAAGTAGGGAGCAGTGAGCTGCTCGACAGCACGAAGGGTTTGATCCGCATTAGGCGGATCAAACCGGTGGCTTGTGCCGCAAAGAAAACAGGTAGGCGGAAAGACCGTATTTAGGAAGGCGCGACCGAGCCTTTGTAGAGGTTTCAGCATGTAGTATGTCGAAGTTGAAATTACAGTTGCGGGTTACGGGTTGCGAGTCACGGGGTCCAAACGCGCAACACGCAACTCGTAACCCGTAACGGATAGCTGCGTTCCCCCGCCTGCCATTGCACGGCACGAGCGGGCAGGTCTGTGTCCAAAATAAGAACGCCTATCAAAGGCGTTCGATAATCGCGCTTGCGAATTCTGAGCACTTTACCTTTTTGGCGCCTTTGATTTGACGCGCAAGGTCGTAAGTTACCACGCGATCCGCTATTGTCTTTCGTATGGCTTCCCTGATCTGTTTTGCTCCTTCATGCCATCCGAGATAATCGAGCATCATGGCGCCTGAAAGAATCAACGAACCGGGGTTTACCTTGTCCTGGCCGGCATATTTGGGAGCGGTACCGTGGGTTGCTTCAAACACGGCGCATTTGTCTCCTATGTTGGCGCCGGGGGCCATCCCCAGGCCTCCTACTTGCGCGGCAAGGGCGTCGGATATATAGTCTCCGTTCAGATTCGGGGTAGCTATTATCTGATATTCATCAGGGCGTAGAAGTACCTGCTGGAACATCATATCCGCAATACGGTCTTTAATAATGACCTTTCCTTCAGGACACTCTCCGTTATACTGATCCCACAGAGCGGCTTCTGTTATGGTTTGATCGCCAAACATTTCTTCGGCAACTTCATAACCCCATTGTTTGAAGGCGCCCTCGGTGAATTTCATGATGTTGCCTTTGTGCATCAGAGTTACGCTTTGAAGCCCTTGCTCCAAGGCATAACGAATGGCGCTGGCCACCAAACGCTTGCTGCCGGTCTCGCTGATCGGCTTGATTCCGATGCCGGAATCCTTTCTGATGGCGATCCCCATATCGGATTTCAGAAAGGTGAGGAGTCGTTCGACTTCCGCGGTTCCTTTTGCCCATTCAATACCGGCGTAGACATCTTCGGTGTTTTCCCTAAAGACTACCATGTTTACCTTTTCCGGATGTTTCATGGGGCTTGGCACTCCCTTGATATAGCAAACAGGGCGCACACAGGCATAAAGATCGAGCTGTTGTCGGATGGCCACGTTTACGCTTCTAAATCCTTTCCCCACCGGCGTGGTTAAAGGCCCCTTGATTGCCACCACATGTTCCTTTATCGCCTCCAGCGTCTCGTTGGGAAGCCAGCTCCCTGTATGTTCAAATCCTTTTTCTCCGGCAAATATCTCTATCCAGGATATTTTTTTTGTTCCACCATATGTACGTTCTATCGCGGCATCCAGAACACGCACGGTAGCCGCCCAGATATCAGGTCCAATACCGTCTCCCCCAATAAAAGGGATGACAGGGTCGTTCGGCACATTCAGAGTTCCGTCACTGTTTAAGGTAATTTTGGTTCCTTTGTCGGTCATTTCCATAATTCTCCTTTGACTGAAGCTGTTTATTTCACCGCAAAGGCGCAAAGAACGCAAAGAAAGATCTAAGGTGATAAAAAAAGAAGATAAATCTTAAGGATCCAATTTTGAAAATGGGATACAGATAATAGTCAATAGGCTTTTAAACCTTTGCGTTCTTTGCGCCTTTGCGGTGAGCTATTCCTCTTTCAATTGTCTTTCTTTATTGTCTGTTTAACAAAAAAAGACCTTTGCCAATATAATATTCCGCAAAAGTCTCAAGAAGTCTCTTTAATCTACAATATTTTTTAAAGGTCTGTGCAAGGGATTCATTGTGCAACAGACTCTTCTGATTGGGTTTGATTCTTGCCCGAATTTTTGGCTACATAAAGGGCTCTATCAGCCCGTTCAAAAAAAGTTTCAGGCGTATCGGTCTTGTTAGCCGTTGCCACTCCTATACTTATAGTTATCTTTATTTTTTTCCCCTGATACCGAAGGTTTTTCTTTTCGATCATTTTTCGCATCCTTTCAGCCGATATTAAGGCCCGCTCAAGATCGGTATTAGGGAGAATAACTATTAATTCGTCACCTCCATAACGCGCCGGGACATCAACATTTCGGAAAATTTTTTTTGTGCCCTTAGCAACTTCCTGGAGCACCATGTCTCCCGCCTTGTGACCAAAGGTGTCGTTAATAATCTTAAAATCATCGATGTCAAAGAGCACGAGCGAAAAGACCGTACCATATCTTTTAAAAATATTCCACTGTTTGTTAAGTTCTTCCTGGTATCCCCTCCTGTTAAAAACCCCGGTCAGTTCATCGTATAGTGAAGATCTAAGAAATTCTTTGGACTTTTCTTCCATCAATTTCGCTTCATTTTGGGCCAGAGTTACCTGATGTCCCATTGTCTCAAGCTGCTTTTGAATCTGGTGATGCCTTTCATCATCCAGGCCGCTTTTGCCATTGATCCTGTTGGTAATGTCTTTTAGTGTTTCAAAGACTGGCTTCTTAATCTTCTTCAAATCATCAGCCACAAGAAAACTTTTTTCCATGGCCTTTAATTCAGATTCGAGATAGGCATTGAACTCGATATCTGATTGATGCTTTGCCTGTTGGGTGAGCAATATGTTTTTGATGTCCGTCTCTGTCTTGACCAAGCCCTCGACCAGTTCATTTACAAACGATTCTATTTCAGGATGGACTCTATACAGTCTGTCCTTGAATTCCTGAACAATGTTTCTGATCTTATCGATATATTCCGATATAAAGGTCGCGGAAAAACTCTTATGAATCTCATCCTGAAGCGTTTCCAGGCCCTTTCTCAGGTCGTTGTCTCCGATCATTTTCAACTTAAAGATGATTTCACTCAAGACTTCAAAGGCGGTCATCGGTTTTGATCTTGCGGGATTTTTTTTCGCGCTGATTTTACTCATGTCCACTCCTCCCAAAATAGTGTCAAGTTTTGTTTGGGATTAAGGATCTAAAGCTTTATAACATGCAGGGTTTTAGTAAGATTCCATTTTGTCTGATATCTTATTATTTTTCAAGAAATTTTGCCATAAAAAAACAGAAAAGCGATACCTCAATAATGAGGTGTTCATCCAGAAATGGTAGATTTTGTCCTGAAGCAAGGCCGCACAAAGGTTTCTACCGGAGGCGTAGTCCCGCCAGGGCGGGACGGAGAACGCAGCGTCGGGGCAAAATATGCCATTTCTGGATGAACACCAATTACAAATACTGTTGTTTCCACAGGACCAGCGGGTGTAAGACCTCTATTCTTTTTTTTGTTTTTATCCGCTGTATCCCTTCTTGAAACTGCATGAGGCATCCGATGCATCCTGTTACGATCTTGTCCGGCTGTAGCTCTTCTATTTCAGACATTCTGCGGTCAAGGATCTGCATGGAAAGTGAAAAGTTGGAAAGGTTAAATGTGCCACCATGACCGCAGCAATGTGCAGGAAGGTCAACCAGTTCAATTCCAGGGATGATGCGTAAAAATCGTCTCGGGGCTTCCATAACCTTTTGTTTGATTCGAAGATGACATGGATCATGATATACCACCCGAATAGGAGAATCTTTTGGAACCTGTTGTCGGGTGGAACCTAATTTATCATATCCAACCACATCGATCAAAAAAGAGGTTACATCCATGACTTTTTCAGAGAACCTTTCCGCCTGTCGGCGTTCCGGCTCTGTTTCGAAAATCTTTGGGAAGGCTTTGAGTTGAGCAAAACAGGAGGCACATGCAGTTATGATATAGTCAAGCCCTTGGTCGAAGAATAGGTCGATGGTGCGCTTTGCCAGAGCGACCGCTCTTTTCCGGTCTCCGGAAGTGTAAGCCATGAGCCCGCAACAGCCTTGTTCTTCGGGAATAAACGGCGCTATACCTACTTCTTTTAGAATGTCGAGCAAGGCGCGCCCTGTTTCAGGGAAGAGATAATTAGTGCCGCACCCGACAAAAAATCCAACCCGTATATCCCCGGCGGCTCTCTTTTCTTCCGGCTGGCAATCTTTTAGAAAAGAAGTCATGGAAATCTGAGGTATGATAGATCGTTGCGTAAAACACGAGAGAGGGAACCTCATATGAAGGCCGCGCGATTCAGGAATCTGCTTACAGAGAAGTTTTTCAAGGAGGGCGCCGCCTTGGATCATCACGTTTCGGCTCAGGTTTTCCGGTGTTACGGTCTTAAGGAGACTTTGAGACAGGGCCGGCTTATGTTTCAAGAAGTCTTGCTGTCGGCCGTATTGGATTAATATATCGGATTGCACATTATTGGCACAGATTTCAGCGCAGGCCCCGCAGGAAAGGCAACGCGAGAGGATTTCTGATACGCTGGAGGTCAAGCCGAGTTTTCCAGACGCCACTTCTTGTAAGACCGCTAACTTCCCACGCGCCACATCTGTTTCCATGCGTGTGGCTTGGTAGACAGGGCATACACTCATGCAGGCCCCGCATTTTATGCATTGTTTAAGAGCTTTTTTATAGTCAAGCATGTTGTTGATGGGCTAACCCGGAAATATTTTGCCCGGGTTCAAAATATTGTTCGGGTCAAAGGCCTTTTTGATCCTCCTCATTAGGTCTATCTCCTCTTCTGACATTTCAAGACGGATAAAAGGGAGCTTGGTGATACCTACGCCGTGTTCTCCTGAAATAGTGCCTCCTAATTCAACAGTATATTTTAAGAGTGTCTTTACGGCGACGTTAGCTTTTTGAAGTTCTGATTTTTTACTCTTGTCGAGCATTATATTAAAGTGAATATTCCCGTCGCCCGCGTGCCCAAAGCTTACCATGGTGAGGCCGGTTTTGTTACGCAGGTCGTCAATCTTTTTCACGAGATCCGGAACCTTGCTTCTCGGCACCACGATGTCCTCGTTGATTTTGTCAGGATTCAGTTTAAACAGGGCCGGGGAGATGGCCTTTCGAGCCTTCCATAGATCGAGCGCCTCTTTCGGGGTTTTAGCTTTGTGAACCGAGCGAGCTCTATATGGCAGACACAGCGCGCACAGCTTTGATATCTCCATTTCGGCCATTTCCTTGGATCCATCTGTTTCAATAAGGAGCATAGCTCCAGCGTCCACAGGAAGACCTATATTAAGATACGACTCTGCGCATCGAATGGCAGACTGATCCATGTATTCCAAGGTCCTTGGAATAATCCCGGATCGTATGATGCCGGCAACAGCTCGAGCGGCATCCTCAATATGGTCAAAGACCGCTGTCATAGTGCATACTGTTTCGGGGAGGGGAAGGAGACGGAGAATAATTTTTGTAATAACTCCCAATGTCCCTTCTGAACCAACCATCAGCCGTGTCATGTCATAACCGACCACGCCCTTGGTTGTTTCAACACCTGTGTGTATGCAATCACCTGTAGGGAGTACTACGGACAACCCTAAGA
>JAUWMN010000199.1 GCA_030613165.1 Desulfobacterales bacterium | reverse complement strand
ACCCTCACGATACCATTCTGTTCGGGCCAGCTCAGCTCCTCCAAGACGTCCGGAACAGGTAATCTTGATGCCTTGTGCGCCAAACCGCATGGCCGAGGTTACCGCTTTTTTCATTGCGCGTCGAAATGCAACTCTGCGCACAATTTGCACCGCCACATTTTCTGCCACAAGTTGAGCGTCCAGTTCAGGTTTTCGTACTTCCTGGATATCAATGATTACTTCCATCCGAACAAATTTTTCCAGCTCCCGCTTAAGATTTTCTATTTCTGTTCCTTTTCTCCCAATAACAAGTCCTGGACGAGCCGTAAATATACGAAGTTTAATTCGTTTTGCAGCGCGCTCAATTTCTGTCTTGGAAATACCGGCATGGGAAAGCTTTTTTTTCAAAAATTGCCGTATCTTATTGTCTTCATATACAAACGCCGCATAATTCTTCCCGGCGAACCATTTCGAGTCCCATGTCTTAATGATCCCCAATCTAAAACCTATCGGATGGACTTTCTGTCCCACACCAACCTCCTTTTTCCCTTAAGCCTTCTCGGACAAAATTACGGTAATATGACTCGTCCTTTTCAATATCCTGTAACCACGCCCTTGAGCTCTTGGACGAAAACGTTTCAACGACGTACCCTGGTCAACAAGGATATTTCGCACAAAAAGGGAATCAACATCAACACCAGGTTTCTGATCCGCATTAGCAACAGCAGAACGAATAACCTTGTCAAGAATTCCGGCTGCCTTCTGAGGCATAAACTTCAGGCGACTTAGGGCATCCTCAACAGGCTTCCCCTTGGCAGCGCCTAAAATTTTGCGGACCTTTGTTGGAGAAATCCGTATAAATTTAGCCTTAGCTTTAACATCCATTTGGCATAACCTCAGTTGTTTTTACCTATTCACTCGGGTTTTCTTGTCGCCTGCATGACCATAATAGATCCGTGTGGGCGCAAATTCTCCCAGCTTATGTCCAACCATATTTTCTGAAACAAACACGGGAATAAACTTCTTTCCATTATGAACGGCAAGTGTCAACCCCACAAATTCCGGAACTATTGTCGAACGTCTCGACCAGGTTTTAATTACCTGTCGACTCTTAATCTCTTGGGCAGCCAAGACCTTCTTCAATAACTTTGAATCAATATATGGGCCTTTTTTTGCTGAACGCGGCACGGCTTTCTCCCTTCTATAACCTACTTTCTTTTTACGGTCTTATATCCCTTTGTGGGAACACCCCACGGTGTTACAGGATGTCGTCCACCTGAACTTTTGCCTTCTCCACCGCCATGCGGATGATCTACAGGATTCATGGCAACTCCCCGCACGTGCGGCCGTCTGCCCAACCAGCGTTTTCTTCCAGCCTTCCCCAATGAAACATTTTCATGATCTACATGCCCAACCTGGCCGATTGTTGCCCAGCAGTTGATAAGTATCTGTTGAACTTTACCGGAAGGGAGTTTAACGTGTGCATATTTCCCTTCTTTGGCTACAAGTTGTGCATACGTTCCAGCGCTTCGAACAATTTGCCCCCCTTGTCCCACTCGCAACTCCACGTTGTGAATTTGAGTTCCAAGGGGTATACTCCTTAATGGAAGAGCATTGCCAGGTTTAATATCCGCCTTTTCGCTCGCTATCACTTTAGCCCCTACCGAGAGATTAACCGGCGCCACAATGTATCGTTTCTCCCCGTCTACGTAATGCAAAAGCGCAATTCGGGCTGACCGGTTCGGATCATATTCTATTGCTGCCACTGTGGCTGGGATCTCTCGTTTATCCCTTTTAAAGTCTATCAAACGGTAGCGGCGTTTACGTCCCCCTCCCCTGTGGCGACATGTTACACGGCCATTTGAATTACGACCCCCTGTGCTTGCTAAACCCTTAGCTAAACTTTTCTCGGGAAATGACCTCGTGATCTCATCAAATGTATGATAAGATTGTGTCCTCCGCCCCGGGGAAGTCGGCTTTACAGTTCTGATACCCATAATCTACCTCTAACTTACGCTCCTTCAAAAAATTCTATGCGTTCTCCCGGTCCAAGCGTCACTATCGCCTTTTTCCAATTTCGACGTTTACCGAGAATCCTGCCTACCCGCTTTTTTTTCCCTATCACCTGAATCGTACGAACTTTTAATACTCGTACGTTAAAAATCGACTCAATCGCCCTTCGGATCTCAACCTTATTCGCCCTTGGCGCAACCTCAAAGACCAATTGGTTGTAATTCTCCTTGTTAATGGTACTCTTCTCAGTAATCAACGGTTTTCGGATGATCTTATATTCGTTCATGGGAGCAACCTCTCCTCTATCTGTTTGATGGCCGGTTCCAGTAGTACGAGGTGCTTGAACTTCAAAACATCATAAACATTCAGTCCATCCATCCGCATGACTTTGACATTTGGGACATTGCAGGAGGAGCGCTCCAAGGTCTCATTTGCGGCATCAGTAACAATCAAGGCGTTGTCGGTCTTTAATCTTTTCATGACCTCAACAAAGCGTTTTGTCTTGATTTCTTCAAGGTCAAAGCGGGCTAAAATCAGAAGAGCATCATCCCTGCATTTAGTTGTCAACGCCATTCTAAGCGCCTGTTTCCGTATCTTCTTGGAGACCTTGCGGGCAAAACTTCTTGGCAAAGGTCCAAACACCGTTCCACCCCCCCGCATAACAGGAGAACGTATGGTACCGGCTCGCGCGCGTCCTGATCCCTTCTGCCGGTAAGGTTTCCTGCCTCCACCTCGAACATCCGAGCGCCCTTTGGTTGACGCAGTCCCGGATCGCCTGTTCGCCAGTTGCATGACCACCACTTCATGGAGAACATGTTTTTTCACCGGAACATCAAAAATATTAGCCGGCAATTCTACCTCAGAGACCTTGTCTCCTTTTATGTTGAATACATCCATCATCCCCATTGTTTAGTCTCCAGCAATCGCACTACTTTTCCGCTTTCTAATTTCTACCAAACCGCCTTGGCTCCCGGGGACCGCCCCCTTTATGATCAAAAGATTCTGTTCCGGGCGTACATCCACAACTTCCAGGCCTTTGACGGTAACACGACTGTCCCCGTAATGCCCCGGAAGTTTTTTTCCCTTCATTACCTTTGCCGGCCAGGCACACATTCCAATAGCTCCAGGCACCCGGTGAGAATGGGACCCATGGGTTGCCCTTCCCCCATGAAATCCCCATCGCTTAATAACACCGGCAAAGCCCCTACCTTTGGAAGTGCCGGATATGTCAACACGTTCTCCGGTTTCAAATATATCAACGGTAAGCGTTTGCCCTTCTTTAAATTCGGAACAGTCGTCGGCGGGAAATTCCCGCAGAAAGCTAAAAGCACGGCCGCCGCTTTTTTTAAAATGGCCGGCCAGCGGCCGGTTAACCTTCTTCTGTTTTTTTTCCTCAAACCCGACCTGCAAGGCCTCATAACCATCCCGGTCCTGAGTCTTTATCCGGGTAACCACACACGGTCCCACCTGGAGAATGGTCACCGGCAAACGATGTCCGTCCGAAGAAAAGATGCTCGACATGCCTATTTTTTTCGCCAACAATCCTTTTATCATTGTTCCAATCCTTATTTAACCAGAAAAAACGCCCTCGGGGGGCGCTTCTACCTGCACACCGCTTAAAGATATCTCTCTTTGAGACCCTTGCGATGAGACCCCAACAATGGCCCCACTTTTAGAGATCTTAAAGCCGGTTGATTAATTTACTCAATGGTAAAAAAATCTACTATTGTATTGCGCAAAAGAGATCGAACTTGTGATCAAATCTCAGAGTTTAATTTCCACATCTACACCCGCGGATAGATCAAGTTTCATAAGCGCATCCACGGTCTGTTGTGTGGGTTCTAATATGTCTAACAACCTCTTATGAGTTCTGATTTCAAACTGTTCTCTTGATTTCTTATCCTTGTGTGGCGATCTCAGAACACAATATTTGTTGATCTTCGTCGGCAACGGTATAGGGCCTGCAATTTTGGCCCCGGTCCGTTTAGCTGTATCTACAATATCTACAGCAGCCTGATCTAAGAGCTTATGATCATAAGCTCTCAACCGAATTCTAATCTTCTGATTCATCATCATAGTTACAAACTTTCAAGTAGGTAATTTCTATTCTATCACTTCACTGATAACACCGGCCCCAACCGTACGGCCACCTTCGCGTATGGCAAAACGGAGCTCTTTTTCCATTGCTATAGGAGTTATCAGCTCAGCGTCTATTGATACGTTGTCGCCAGGCATTACCATCTCT
>JAUWMN010000221.1 GCA_030613165.1 Desulfobacterales bacterium | reverse complement strand
CATGATAACCTGCTGGCTATAATTGGTCCCTCGCGTAGCGGAACTACTATGGCGATAATACCGATTGTTCAAGAAGCGCGGATACCGCATAATTCCAGCGCCGCCGCGGAAGTAATAGTTAAGCCCGTAAAAAAGTGGGTTTTCAAGACTCCGCAAACCGATCTCCTGGCCGTGTGCAAGATCTATAAAGATATTCAAGACCGAAAAATAACCAAAGTAGGTATCATTACCGGTGAAACCGGTTTTGGTCAAGCAGGCAGGGACCATTTGATCAAAACTGCCGACACATACAATGTCCGGATAGTAGCGGATGAAACCTATCCACCCGCTGTTCTGGATATGAAAAGCCAGTTGGTTCGGATAAGAAATCAAGGGGCGGAAGCGGTAATAAACTGGTCTATTGTGCCGGCTCAGTTCCTCGTGGCTAACAACATGCAGGAATTAGGAATAGATATTCCTCTATATCAGAGTCATGGATTTGGCAATATCAAGTATATGAAACTAATTAACCCTGGAGCCGCGGATAAGATTCGTTTCCCATGCGGTCGTTTACTGTGTGTAGATAGCTTGCCGGATGAGCATCCGCAAAAAAAAGTTTTGCAAAAATATTGGGCGGAGTATGAGCAGACCTATGCCGAACCGGTCACCACCTTTGGCGGATATGCCCATGACGCCTTAATGCTGGTTTTTGAGGCGTTAGAACATTGCGGACCGGACAAGAATAGAATCCGCGATTATCTTGAAAACCGTAAGGGTTTTGTCGGTACAACGGGAATTTTTAATTTTTCGCCGCTGGACCACAACGGATTGGATCTCTCATCGTTTCCGCTTCTCGGTGTGCGAGATAATCAATTCGTCCTGATAGAAGATTAGCTTAAAGGACATGCTTATTTTTTAAGCCTATGAAGATTAAAGTAAAATATCCACTTGTCATGACAGTATTGATTATGTGCGTGTCTTGGGGTTCACTTGTGTATTTTGACGCGCGGGTCAAAGAATTTATTGTCTTAAAATTAGAGGAAACAGTAGCGAATGATTGTGCCGAATTTTGCAATGACCTTGGTGGTATCGGTTTTTTGGATAATATTCCTGATGTTTTGAGTCTCATTACTCAATATATCAACAATACACAGGTCAAGCATATAATTCTTCTGAACAGTGGTGGAAATCCTCATGTTTTTGATGATAAAGCAGATATGGATATGATCTTTGACAAATCTCTAAATAGTCGAGTAAGTCAATATAGCGACCCGCTATTCTTATATAATCAAGACAATCTTGATTATATCTATCCCTTGGAAATTTTCTCAAAAAATAGTTCAAGAGACAATATCATAATTCGTTTTGTTTATGATTTTAAACAACAGAATGATCTGATTAGTGGAATTAGAAAGCAGCAGCTTTTACATATATACGTGGTAGGGTTTCTCACTATGGCGCTTATCGGCTTTGCCATGTTCAAAATCGCCGCGAGAATCACGCGTGTTGCTCAGGAAATCAGGAAGATAGTTCATGACGCGGAGGATGTAACACGCCTTGGCTCTGGTGATTTTTTAGTGCGGGTTAAGGACTCAGGAAAAGATGAAATCGGCGATTTAGGGAGGGCTTTTAACTGGGCAAGTCAGCAACTGTCCATTTCACGGCAGAAGATTATCGACTACAGCCAAGACCTTGAGAAGCTTGTGAATGAACGGACGACAGAGCTAAAAGCCGCCCAGTCGCAGCTGGTCGAAGCAGCGCATATGGCAGGGATGGCTGAAGTCGCCTCGGGTGTTTTGCACAATATTGGAAACGCGATCAACAGCGTTAATGTGCGGCTGAAATTGTCCGAAGAAAAGATAGACAAGCTCAATGTCGAAAAATTAGCGCAGGCAGTTGATATGCTCGAATCGAATTCAGGAAAGTTGGATAGGTATATAGCGGAGGACCCTCGCGGACAAAATGTCTTTCCCTACATGAAACTCGCGCTTAACAGCATGGCTGAACAGCGGACGGAAGCCTTGGCCGACATTCGGTTTCTTGATAATCAGGTGAAACATATCTGCGAAATTGTATCATTGCAACAATCGTATGCCAAAGGGAAAAGAAAACCTCGCGAAGAGCATAGGATCAATGATATATTGATAGATGCTGTCCGGATGCAAAGCGATATTCTTGAACGAGACGGGATTACCGTGGAAGTTGACTGTTCTTATTCAACGCCTATCTTGTTGGATCGCCTTCAATTAATACAGGTATTCGTAAACCTGATCAAAAACGCGGCCCACTCCATAGTGGCCCAGGCGCCTGATCGTAAAGTGATGCAATTGTCCACCAGATTAGCTGAAAACGGTGAAGGAACATCTCCAATGGTAGAAGTTGTCATTAACGACACCGGAGTCGGTTTTTCCCCGGATTTAAAGGACAAAATATTCACCTATGGGTTCTCCACAAAAAAGGATGGGGGGAAGGGCTTTGGCCTTCACTATTGCGCTAATTACCTCCGGAGTGTCGGAGGAAGTATATACGCGGAAAGCGATGGTCAAGGCAGCGGCGCGCAGTTTATCATTAAAGTGCCGATTGAAATTCCAAGCAACAAAAAGAGGGGAGATAAGAAATGACCGTTAACCGCAAAATACTGGTTGTTGATGACCAACCTGAAATTTTAGAAGATTACTTGAGAATTTTGAGTCCATCCACTAATGAGAAAGGGGATGAACTGACCGCACTGGAATCAGAGCTTTTTGGCGACCCCAATGATACTGACCGTATATCTAATATATCGAGCTTCATAGAAGAGGAGTATAAGGTAGGCACGGCCAGTCAGGGTGAAGAGGCACTATTCTTGGTTAAGCAGTCAGTTGCCGCGGAAAAACCTTTTGCTGTTGCCTTTATGGATGTAAGAATGCCTCCT
Source organism: Desulfobacterales bacterium (assembly GCA_030613165.1). GTDB lineage: Bacteria > Desulfobacterota > Desulfobacteria > Desulfobacterales. The sequence continues at coordinate 903 of JAUWMN010000221.1, read as the reverse complement.
GGCATCAACGGTGTTCAGACAGCTTCCGAGATTCGCAAAATTGACTCAGATATAGAGATCGTTTTTGTCACAGCGTATTCCGATGTCTCTCGCGGTGACATCCTGGATATGATGGGAACAAACGATAAAATACTCTATCTTCGCAAGCCGTTTGACGCGGATGAAATAAAACAACTGGCCCTGACATTGACGGAAAAGTGGAATCTGAACAAGACGATTGCTAAAAAAACAGAAGAACTGAAACTGGCCCATGCCATAACTATACGTGCCTTAGCCGGACTCGCTGAACTAAGAGATACTGATACGGGGAACCATTTGATGCGAGTGTCTGAATACTCAAAGTTTATTGCTCGTGAGCTTAGCAAACTCGGAGAGCCGAAATGGTGTAGATATATAACTCCTATGTATGTGGAAGATATCGGCCAATCGAGTGTATTGCATGATATCGGAAAAGTTGGCATCCCTGATAGCGTATTGCTCAAGAAGGGAAAGTTAACCACTTCGGAATTTGAACTGATGAAGACCCACAGCAATATTGGAGGAGATGCTCTGACCAAGGCAGACAAAGAACTCGGAATGCAATCCTGTCTCACTTTAGGGAAAGAGATCGCCTATCACCACCACGAAAAAATCGACGGCACCGGATATCCAAAGGGCCTAAAAGGAGAAGAAATTCCGCTTTCCGCGCGAATTGTGGCATTGGCCGATGTCTATGACGCTCTGACGTCAGATAGACCCTACAGAGAAGCTTTGCCCCATGAAATGGCCGCCAACATAATTACGGGAGACATGGGAAGAAAGCATTTTGATCCAACAATCTTATACGTGTTTATCAATAATCAACATGTATTTCAAAAAATCCGCGAACAATATTCTTGATGGCGTCGTAAAAAGTCCAATCTA
>JAUWMN010000257.1 GCA_030613165.1 Desulfobacterales bacterium | reverse complement strand
TGCCCCGACAAATCCTCCAATCCCTATGTAGACGACTTTCAAAAGTGTTTCCACGTACACCCCCACAGTATACCGCGAGAACTTTGCATAATGCGACATTTTTTCGTCAGGCAAGGAAGACGAAAAATTTAACCCCGCTAGTTAACGGGACAGGCCTCTGGAATACATTGGGTATTTCGAGGATTAAATTTTAAAGCCTGACGCCGCATCACGAGACACGAAGTGAAGCGTTAGCGCTCATATGGCAGTTATGCAAAGGTCTCACAGCAAAAAGTGCCTAAAGTTTTAATTCAGGAAACCGTAAAAAATAACGAAATATTTGAAAACAGCAGAACACATTGAAGACTTATTTGCAATATCATCAACTGTTGACTTTCACACAAAATATGGAATAAGATATTAATTTTAGGAATATTATCATAGATCTATCTCTTCCGAATTTGATATACCATGACTCAACTTACCATAGCAAGGTCCCGAGACCTTTATAAAACTTTCTCACTTGCAACGGCCTTGCTCCTTTTCCTCTGTCTCTTTGTCTCAGCTTTTCCATCCTGCGGTCTTTTTGATTCCTCACTCAATCTGATAAAAGAAAGGGGGGATATTGTACTCCTGACTAAAAATGTTCCCCAATCTTATTACCAGTATCAAGATAAAGACATGGGATTTGAGTACGAACTCGCCCGTGCGTTTGCGGATCACCTCGGGGTAAAGCTCTCGGTCAAGGCCGTACCAAGACATGCAAATCTTGTCCCATGGTTGCTTTCAGGCAAAGGGGACTTTATCGGCGCCGCATTCATACCAACCAAGAGATTGCGCTCCGATATAGCTTTTTCTGATGACTATCTCACTGTAGATCAGAAAGTGGTTGTCAGACGTCACAGCCATATTAAAAACATTGAAACGCTGAAACAGGAAACCGTCGTGGTGCCCAAAGGGTCAGCCTTCGAAAAAAGCCTTATTCAGCTCCGACAAAAAAATGCTTGTTTCACTATCACCGCATTGCCACTTCGAGAAGTTGAAGATTTACTCTACTCAGTGTCACGTGGGACCATTAAGGCGACTGTCGCGGATTCCAATATGCTAAAGATATATCAAAGGTATTACACCAACCTTCATGCCCCATTTTCAATCGGCGCCAAACAACCAATATGTTGGGGAGTCAGAAAGGGAAGCAGCAACCTTCTTAGTGAAATGAACAGCTTCTTGCAACAAGCCAGGAAGTCCGGACTGTTAGACAAAATCTATTACAAATATTTTGGATACATCGAGCCTCTGAACCCGACAGATATCAGGCATTTTAAAAGAACATTAGCAAAACAACTTCCTAAATATATCAGAGCAATAAAAGAGAAAGCAGTACAAAACCAATTGGACTGGCGACTAATTGTAGCACAAATCTACCAGGAATCTCATTTCAATAATTATGCTAAAAGCAACACCCACGTAAAAGGCCTGATGCAGTTTACCAGGGATACCGCTAAAGAAATGGGGGTGGAAGACGTCTGGAACCCAAACTATACTATCGCCGGCGGTATCAAATACTTAAAAAAACTATATGATCTATTTGATGATTGGGAAGAATTTGACAGAATCTGCGTTGCCCTTGCCTCATACAACCTCGGAAGGGGTCACATCCTGGACGCGATAAAACTTGCTAAAGCCGAGGGACACAATCCGTATCACTGGGCAGACCTTGAGAAGGTGGTTGCTCTCCTCTGTCGGCGAGATTATTACAAGAATACTACTTACGGCTATTGTCGCGGATGGGAAGGAGTCCGCTATGTCCGCAACGTGCTCAATTACTATGACATATTAAAACAGGAATCGATTGAATATCCTGACAAGAAGCTAAGAATTTTGGATACAATTGAAACTGTTGAGGAGGAAAGATTATTCTAACGGTCGCAAATCAAACAACTCCTCAATCTCTGTCCAATTCCGTACAGAGTGAAACGGATGAGGCTTTTGATTCCACGGATGGGAGAAAAGAATCGGGATAATATCATTTTCGTGGAGATGAAAACAGGTCTCAAGTCGATCCTCTACAAAATAGGCAATACCACGCGTCTTCAGTATTTCGACCTTCCCTTCAAACGATCCTGTAGCAATAACCTCCATACGGGACGGATCCAACGGGAGTGTCTCCCGAACCCACCTTTCAATAGGCTCAAGCCTGGGACGAGCGGTGACAAATAATAATGGGGCAACGGCTCCTACCTTGGAAAGGATGTCCACCGCGCCATCCATCGGCATTAGATCTATTCCGCTGTTGCCTTCAATCATCCTGTTAATAACAACCCCGATAATGTCAGGATCGATATCAAGGCAGTCTTCTAAATAATACTCAGTAATATCTTCATACCGAATATTATTGATCCCAAAGTCTCGACGGGCGAGCTTCAAAAAAAGGGTCATGGTATCGGCCATCACGCCGTCAATATCAAAGGCCGCTTTGCTGGGATCAATTTTCATTGAAATAATACTTCATGGCAAGGCGGGCAAATACTTGTGCTTTTTCTCTCAAAAGTTTGTCGTGGACAACCACTACAGCCAGAGCTAATTTCTTGGGGCCGGCCTTTTCTTCACAAAACCCGACAAACCAGTCATAGTGCAATTCATCATTCTTGCTGTTTATAGAACCTGTCTTTCCTCCGATAACAAGCTTTGACAATATACGATCACGTCGATACCCTCTGAAAGTACGGCTACAGGTTCCGTAAGAGACGGTGGCAGTCATCAATTCTTTCAGCTCCTGACTCGTTTCCGGAGAAATAACCTGTCTGACCGCCCCCTTCTCCCCAACATAAAGAGGGTTGCTTTCCATGTCCGTTATATATTCAACAATACTTGGTTCCGCCAATTTGCCGCTGTTAAGTATTACAGAAGCAATCATCGCCCCGTGCACAGGAGACATAACAGTCTCTCGATTAAAGCCACTGGCCAATTCTGCCCAGTGATACGGCTCGTCACCCACTGAAATCCGACTTGGCTGCACAGGGAGTTCGAAATTAATCGATTGATTGAATCCAAACCTGATCGCATATTCTTCAAGAAGATCTTTTTTCAGGCTAAAAATACCCAGCTTTCCAAACACAGGATTGATTGATTGGGCAAAAGACTTTTTCAGGGAGGTGCTGTTTGTGTAACGATGGGTTCGATTGGTCAATTGATTCTTATACAGGGTATGT
>JAUWMN010000016.1 GCA_030613165.1 Desulfobacterales bacterium | reverse complement strand
ACAAGTCTGTCTTCATCCCCATATTTTAGGTCAAGTGTGCCTTTTTGCGAACGATAAACGGCTTCTCCGAGACGACGCGCTAAATTTCCATCGGTGGTAGCAATCTCTAAGCCGGTTTCAGTCGACCTTTGCCACATAATACGTTTTGTGGGATCTTTGCCGCGAACTTGATCAGCTGTATTCTTTAGAAGGTTGAGGATATTTTGCCGGCGCATTTTAAAATGTTTTCCCGATAGATAGAGGCACCCCCCGGGACAGCGGTCTTTGATGCGCCGACAGGCTGGGCATAACTGTATGTTAGGATTTTCCGGCACTTGATCTTTCTCAATCCACCTTCCATTTTCATAAACCAACTTACAGTCGCCGCACACTGTTGGTTCAGCATACTTTTTTCCTTCATAATAGGGATCGTGAATTTTTTCCTGGATCAGCCTGTCCTGTCTTTTCATAGCCAATCTCCTTTGCTTAGATTGTATGTAAGTGAACCCTGAACTCTGAACCCCTGAACCCTTACGTTTTTATTAATTATACATCACTTTTTCTTTTCGTTAAACAATTTTTTCGTTGAGTGAGTTCTGGAAAATTCACACAATCCACTCCATTGACTTTCAAGGCACGTATTGTTATCTTGTTTTTTATGAAATTAGGAACAATTGTGGAATATATAGTAGAAAAACAGATAACTTGCGGCGTTGTCCTTGACGAAAAACCGAAAAAGTTACGTATTCTCACAGAGAGTAACAGGGAGATACGCCTGTCGGAGAAACGGTTGACCAGCGCCTCAAAAGAATGCCTTGACATTTCAGTGAGAAGGAGCAGTTTGCTGGGGCGATTAGCTGAGATTATTGCTAAGAGAAAAGGCCTGAAAAAAACTGTAAATGTATTTGAAATATGGGAAGTCATGAATAACGAAGAAAGGTGGTTTGATGCCAAAACAATAGCTGAACTCTATTTTGGGGACAACCCTTCCGAAGATCATGTGTCTGCTATAATGCGCGCTTTTTTTGAAGACCGGCTCTATTTTAAATTTGGCACAAACCGATTTTCTCCTCGTACCGCGGAGCAGGTGGACCAACTCTTAAAGCGGAAAAAGGAAGAAGCCGATCGGGAGCGTATGCTTGAGGCGGGGGGCAACTGGTTGAGAGACGTGATGGATACAGGAATAGGCAATCTCCCTCCCGGGGGGGATGAATTGATCGAGGTATTAAAATCTTTTTATGTCTTTGATAAAGAAAGCCCCCATTATAGACTGGGCAGAGACCTTCTCAATCGTGCCGGTTTTCACTCGAAGGATGTTCTTTTTGACATATTAGTCAAGTTGGGGGTGTGGGACCCGGATGAAAATTTAATCCTTGTTGAGTATGAGGTGCCTGATTCTTTTTCAAAAGAGATTTTAGATGAGGCTGAACGAGTGTGTCGTGATGCCGCGGGACAACCACTTGGAGTTAATTCGCCGCGTAAGGATCTTACCTGGCTTCCCACACTTACTATAGATGGACGAGGAACTTTTGATTTTGATGATGCTTTGAGCATAGAACACGAAGAGGATGGGTATCGTGTATGGGTTCATGTGGCGGATGTAGCACATTTTATTCATCCTGGTTCTCTTTTGGACCAGGATGCGATGTGCCGTGCATCTTCTATATATATGCCGGACAAAAGAATTCCGATGTTTCCTCCACGGATTTCTGAACAATTGTGCAGTTTGAGGTTAGCAGAAGATAAGCCGGCTTTAAGTCTAATGATAAGTATTGACCGGTCGGGCGAGGTCAGGAAATTTGAATTTGTTGAAAGTGTTATTCGAGTAGATCGTCAATTCACGTATTATGAAGCAAATAAGATGTTGGAAGCGGATAAAGAACTTGCCGCGCTTTATGCTTTAGCCGTACAGTTTCGCAAACAAAGGTTAGCCGCGGACGCTCTTCAACTTACACTTCCGGAAATTCAGATATTGATTGACGAGGAAAGGTTGGTATCGCTGGGTCGTATTAATAGAGAAAGTCCGAGTCGAGTTGCGGTCGCGGAATTTATGATTATGGCCAATTGGCTGGCCGGCAGATTCCTCCGGCAAAAAGGAATACCGGCTATATATCGATCGCAAGGCGGAGCAAGAAAACGCTTGTTGGGAGCAGAAATCGGGACGGTTTTTCAGAACTGGTCGCAAAGACGCCTTCTTAGCCGTGTGGTTATAAGCCCGGACCCGGATACGCATGCCGGCCTCGGACTGGATGCCTATTCATCGTGTACTTCTCCCATACGAAAGTACTTTGACTTGGTAACGCAACGCCAGATTAAAGGGGGGATCGGCAACAATTCTTGCGCTTATAGCAAAAATGAGATTTGCCGAGTTATACAGGTTGTTGCGGAACCCATGAGACGTATAATATCGGTCCAACAGAAGAGGAGACGGTATTGGCTGTTAAGATATCTGGAGCAGATCAAGGGAGAGAAAATAGAGGCATTAGTTGTCGAGAAACGGCGTGACAGGTATATCATTCTACTATTTAATGTTATGATGGAAACATGGCTTCCTGTGAATTGTGGGCTGGACTTAGGTCCGGGCGACACGGTATATGTAAAAGTAGACAGCGTATCACCCCGATTGGATACTCTTTCGGTGTCATTGAGCGGCAACCCAAAAGAAGATTGATGGTGTTGTAAAAAGTCCCTGATAAGACTCTCATTTAGCATTGATCATTTAACATTTGTCATCTTTCATTTTTTTAATGGTAAATGCCCAAATAGACGATAAGATCAAAATAGCCTCGGGGCTTTTTACGAAACCATCAAGATTGGAATTGAGTGAAATGAAATGGAATGTTTGGTCTGACAAGATAGTGTACAAGTTCCTGATTTGCTTTTGTTTGGCATTGATTAACCTTACTGCTTGCACCTTATTCAAGCCCGCACCGATAACTCGCGAGACAGCATTGGCAAAAATAGGCACACGTGAGTCCCCTGACTTTATCGATGACATGGATTTTGATTCCGCAAGACAGGGGGCGTTGCGGAGCCTTGAATATTTAAGTCGGCTTTCTCCGTCTGCTCAGTTTCAATACGGACCGGATACATATTCAGCCGAACACGTCGCCAAGTCGTTGGAGACTTTCATTGACATAGTTGACAGTGTTCCGACTGCGATAGAGCTTCGTGAGCGTATAAAAGAATTATTTTGGATATATCGTTCAGTGGGCGCCGACGGGAAGGGAAAAATTCTCTTTACCGGCTACTATGAACCTGTAATGAGTGGGAGCCTCCTACAGACGGATGAGTACCGGTACCCTATCTACAGACGACCTGATGATTGGACACGAATAGACTTGAGACTGTTTGACCCTCAACTGTCAGGCCGCTATATTGTAGGACGACATGTGAGGCATACCGTGGTTCCGTATTATACGCGCGCGGAGATTGACACAGTGGGACAACTTGAAGAAAGGGGGTATGAGTTGGCATGGATTGCTGACCCAATCGGCCTTTTTTTCCTTCATATTCAAGGCTCAGGAGAGGTAGTGTTAGAAGATGGGACGGTTTTAAAAGTCCACTATAGCTGCTCTAACGGACATTCATATAGCAGTATCGGGAAGTTACTCATTGACGAAGATAAAATTGCCCATGAGGAGATGTCGATGCAGCGGATACGTGCTTATCTGATGTCCCATCCGGAAGATATTGAATACGTTTTAAACCACAACAAAAGTTATGTTTTTTTTGAACTCGTTGATGAAGGTCCATTAGGGTGCATTGAAGTGCCTCTTACGCCTGGACGGTCGATCGCCACGGACACCAAACTTTTCCCCAGGGGAGCTCTTGCCTTTATCCATACCGAGAAACCGATTGTAGCTGAGGATGGGAAGGTTCGCGCATGGATTGACTGCAGCCGGTTTGTGTTTAATCAAGACACCGGCGGCGCAATCAAGGGGCCTGGCCGCGTTGACCTTTTTTGCGGGAAGGGGGACTATGCTGAGATAGCCGCGGGACATATGAAGCAGTACGGGACCCTCTATTTTTTGGTCCTGAAGGATTGATGGTTTCGTAGAAAACTGTGATTCGCTTTATTGGCCACTTGATAAGACTCTCATTGATCATTGATCATTTCACATTTGTCATCTGTCCCCGCCGTGGCGGGGGTAAATGCCCAATGATAGATGATAAATGACAGATGATAAGAACAAGATAAACCTATCAAAAAACTTCTTATGACTTATGAAACCTTATACCCCTGCCGAAGACTCCCGGCCTTTTATCGTTGCGGTTGAAAAAACCATTCGTCGTTACAGTATGTTGGCGCCCGGTGATACCGTTTTAGTGGGGGTATCCGGCGGCCCGGATTCAGTAGCGCTTCTTCACGTATTGACAGCCATTGCAGAAAAATGGTCTATCCGGTTGGTGGCGGCATATCTGAATCATAACCTGCGCCGTGAGGCGGAACAGGAGGCGAATTTTGTGGCAGATCTTGCCGCACAGCTTCGCATACCGTGTGAGATCGGTTCAGAAGACGTTGCTCGTTATCGAGCTTTACACCATATGTCCATTCAGCACGCAGCCCGTGAGGTAAGATATCGGTTTTATGATAAAACAGCAGCCAAGTATTCCGCGCAAAAGATCGCTTTGGGGCATAATCTGGAAGACAACGCTGAATCGGTTTTGATCCATTTTTTAAGAGGTGCGGGTCCTCTCGGCCTTTCAGGGATTCCCCCGGTCAGGGACAACAGGTTTGTCAGACCCCTTATTGATATGACGCGTAGTGGAATACTCTCTTTTTTGGGCCAAAATCGGATCGAATACCTGACGGATGAGTCGAACAAGAGTCTCAAATATCTTCGCAATCGGATACGTCACGAGTTTATTCCATATCTAAAATCAAAATATAACCCGAACATTGTAAGGCAGTTGCACCATCTGTCTGCTATTTTGCGGGAGGAAGAGGATTTTTGGGAGAAGACTGTCACCATAACTTTTCAGGATATTACTACAAAAAGAGGTGAAGATTTAATAGGGCTTGATCTGGAAGGCCTGCAACAGTTGTCACCCGCGCTTCGAAAGAGGGTGATTAGGAAAGGCGTTGCAGCCATAAAAGGTGATTTGAAGCGGATAGGATTTGAGCACATCGTTGCGATAGAAGACCTCATAACATGCTTAAACCCTTCCGGGAGTCTTGACCTTCCCGGAAGGATATGTATAATGCGTGAGCCCAAAACGCTCCTTTTTTATTCGCGTCGTCCCGGCAACACAACTCCCTATCGTTACACCATTGACGATATCGAGGGAGAGGTCTATATACGGGAAGTCGACGCGGTACTTAGACTTTCTACTTGTCAGCCGGATGCAGTTTCGGTTGCCGAAGCAGGACCGTATCGCGTATTTTTGGACCTTGATACTATTCGGTTCCCCCTGATTGTCAGAAATTTTGTTCCTGGTGATCGTTTCAGACCTCTTGGACTGTCCGGGACTAAAAAGGTAAAGGATTTTTTCATTAATAAAAAGGTGCCGATAAGGGTGCGCAGGCTATGTCCTATGGTATTAAGCGATGGAGCTATTATATGGATTGGAGGATATCGCCTGAGCGAGTTGGTTAAGATTACATCTCGAACAAGAAGGGTCTTGAAAATGGAGATGATTGAGGGCAGAGGTTAGGTATCGGGGATCAGGGAAAAAAATTGCAATAAGTAGTTAAGCATGATATTTTTATTGTTTGTAGCGTCAATACGAAATCATCAATTGTTAGTCTAAAATATAAGGAGGAATTTCTTGAGTCCATTTTACAAAAACTTAGCTTTATGGCTGGTTATAAGCCTAATGATGATACTGTTATTCAACTTGTTTAATCAGCCAAGGGTGCAAGACAGCGAAATAAGTTACAGCGAATTTCTTGCTTCTGTAGAGAGAGGGAATGTTACCGGTGTAGTCATAAGGGGATCCGAGATATACGGCACCGATGTCAGCGGCTCCCGATTTAAGACATTTGCTCCTCAGGATGCGGACTTAATCAGAACATTAAGGGACCGCGCCGTTTCTATAAAAGTCAAACCGGTTGAGGATGCTCCCTGGTATATGACTCTCTTGGTCTCGTGGTTCCCGATGATCCTCCTGATCGCCGTCTGGATTTTTTTTATGCGCCAGATGCAGGCAGGAGGCGGAAAGGCCATGTCTTTTGGCAAGAGTCGGGCGCGACTTCTGTCGGACCAATCCCAAAAAGTTACCTTTGCAGATGTTGCGGGCATTGAGGAGGCCAAAGAAGAGCTGGAAGAGATTGTTGCTTTTCTAAAAGACCCCAAGAAATTTACGCGGTTGGGCGGCAGGATCCCGAAAGGAGTACTCTTGATGGGCGCGCCCGGTACTGGAAAAACGCTCCTTGCCCGGGCTATAGCGGGCGAGGCGGGTGTCCCATTTTTCAGTATCAGCGGGTCTGATTTTGTAGAAATGTTTGTGGGCGTTGGGGCCTCGCGTGTTAGAGACCTTTTTGTTCAGGGCAAGAAGAATGCCCCGTGCATTATATTTATTGATGAAATTGATGCTGTTGGACGACACCGTGGGGCAGGACTCGGTGGAGGACACGATGAGCGCGAACAAACGTTGAACCAGTTGTTGGTCGAGATGGACGGGTTTGAATCGAACGAAGGGGTTATATTGATCTCTGCTACCAACCGTCCTGATATACTCGATCCGGCGCTTTTACGCCCTGGCCGCTTTGACCGGCAAATCGTAGTGCCGGTGCCGGATGTAAGAGGGCGTGAGGGTATACTGAAAGTCCATAGCAGGAAGAGTCCTCTTGCCGACGATGTGGATCTTTCGGTAGTTGCCCGCGGAACTCCTGGATTTTCCGGCGCTGATCTTGAAAACCTGGTCAATGAAGCAGCGCTGCTTGCGGCGCGACAGGACAAAGAACGTGTTGAGATGGCTGATTTGGAAGAGGCAAAAGACAAGGTCATGATGGGCGCCGCGCGAAAAAGCATGATCATCACTGATGAGGAAAAACGGAACACAGCATACCATGAAGCAGGACACACGCTGGTGGCAAAAGAACTCCCTGAAACCGACCCCATCCACAAGGTGACAATTATTCCTCGGGGCCGGGCGCTCGGACTTACACAGCAGCTTCCGATAGATGAAAAACACACCTATCCCCGTACCTACCTCATCAATGGCCTGGCTGTCTTAATGGGAGGGCGTGCTGCTGAGGAACTGGTGCTTGACGACATGACAACGGGCGCCGGAAATGACATTGAACGCGCGACTGTCATGGCTCGAAAGATGGTATGCGAATGGGGGATGAGTGATCTTTTAGGGCCGCTCACATTTGGAAAAAAACAAGAACAGATTTTTCTGGGTCGCGAATTCGCGCAGCACCGGGATTATAGCGAAGAGACCGCTGTTGAAATCGACAGAGAGGTGAAACGGTTAGTGACCGAGGCGTATGATACCGCGAAAAAGGTCCTTACCGAGTATAATGCCGCGCTTCACGCATTGGCAAAAGCCTTGCTTGAACAGGAGACCCTTGATGCCAATGCCATAGATGAGATTATAGAGAAGGCCTCTGGAGAGGATAGTGAGCTCATAGATCATAGTTGATAGCTCATAGTAACAAAATATACTATCAAGTTATTGTCGCGGGTTACGAGTTACAGGTTGCGGGTTTCAGATTAGTTCCACAACTCGCAACTCGTAACATTCAAAAAGGCTTATGCAAGATGCTTTTAGACGAATTGTTGGCAGAACAGCGTATCCTGATTATGGGAATCCTGAACGTTACGCCGGATTCCTTTTCAGACGGCGGATTGTATATAGATCTTGACAAGGCGGTTGCGCATGGGGCATCTCTTGAGGCGGACGGCGCGGATATCATCGATGTAGGCGGGACATCAACAAAGCCTTATTCTGAGCCGGCGCCGGTGGAAGAAGAGATTAAGCGTGTCATACCGGTTATTAAGAAACTCTCACAGCGTGTTTCCATCCCCATATCCATAGATACGACCCGGGCTGCAGTGGCAAACAGGGCGATTGAGGCAGGAGCGGTGATTGTAAATGATATTAGCGCCCTTCGCCTTGATCCTGCTTTGGGAAGTCTGGTAGCTGACGCGGACCTCCCAATTATTTTGATGCACATGCAGGGAACTCCCCAAACAATGCAGATAAATCCCCATTATGACGACGTAATGGGAGAGATTATCGATTTCTTGTCCGATTCTATAAATCTTGCTGTAAGCAAAGGTATCGGCCGTGAAAACATTATTATTGATCCCGGCATCGGTTTCGGAAAGACTACCGGCCATAATTTAACCATCATCAAAGAGTTGGCTCGACTCAATTCATTGGAACTGCCGATTCTCATAGGAGCTTCGCGCAAGGCTTTTATTGGGGAAGTCTTGGAAAAGAAAGAGCCTGCCCAGCGCGATATCGGATCATTGGCGGTTGCAGCGGTATCTGTTATGAACGGGGCGAGTATTGTACGCGTACACGATGTGAAACAGTCTGTAGAGATTGTTCGTATGGCAGAGGCGATACGAAACCGTCACCTTATAATGCATGACGAAACTCGTTTAAATAAAATTTTTAAGTGAATGACATTAAAAAATATATTTTATATATCGGGATATTATTTGTTCTGATTATCGGTGTAGGGCTATTTTTCTTCCTGGAAAAAGAGGAGGACGTGGTCCTGCCGATCCCTGTAAAGCTGGAGAATGTGCCTTCTGACCTTGTCGCGGTGGCCGATGTCGGTATTCTGGAAGTTCGTGTGCGCGGGCCTATAAAATTATTAGACGAGCTTAAAGGGCAAGACATTTATTACGCAATAGATCTTTCCAAAGGGAACCCCGGATTATTGCCTATTACAGTATCTAAAGACGCGATCCATGTCCCCCGCAAACTGTCGGTTGTCTCGGTACAACCAGAGTCCCTGACTATAAATTTTGAAGAACGTCTTAATAAACAGGTCCCCATTGTAGCGGACCTGTGCGGAACCCCCCCGGAGGGCTATGTAGTATCTAAGGTGGTAGTCACGCCTTCGGTAGTGGAGCTGTCAGGGCCGTATGCTGTTATAGACCAGTTGACGGCAATACGCACTACGCCGATTGACGTTAATGGTTTGACCGAAACCATTAAGAAAGAGGTCGCCCTTGCGATAAAACCGGAGCTTCACATCGAGGCAATCAGTAAAGGAATTATTGACGTAGAGGTTATTGTAGAAGAAAAGAATGTTGAAAAAAGTTTCGATATTCCGGTAGAAGGGAAGAACACGCCTTATCACTATGTGATAACACCTTCTATTATTAATATTGCTATTAAGGGACCGATAAAGATTATAGAGGAACTGGCAGCTTCTCAGGAAAAACTTCAGGTTTATGTAGATCTGAACGGACTAAAACCCGGAGTGTATGTTCGGAAAACAGCAATCAGTCTTCCTCTCGATGTTGTTTTGGTGGACGCCAAACCAGAGGTATTTACAGTAAAGATAACGAAATAAGATTTAGGGATTTGGGAATTAAGGGGTTGATGAATATGCGTAAGTTGTTCGGAACGGATGGGATTCGCGGGATAGCGAATGTCTACCCGATGACTGTTGAGATGGCGGTACAGGTGGGGCGGGGGACTGCCTATGTCTTTAAGAACGGGAAAAAGCGACACAAAATTGTTATCGGAAAAGATACCCGTCTTTCCGGGTACATGATTGAAAATGCCATTGCTGCCGGCATCTGTTCCATGGGCGTGGACGTGCTTTTGGTAGGGCCGTTGCCGACGCCGGGAATCGCTTTTATCACGTCAAGTATGCGCGCTGATGCCGGTGTTGTAATTTCAGCTTCTCACAATGCTTTTCAAGACAATGGGATTAAGATTTTTTCGCGAGACGGATTCAAGTTGCCGGATTCCATAGAGGAAGAGATCGAAAAGTTAATTTCTTCCAACAGCATTGATGCCCTTCGTCCCACAGCGAAAGAGGTAGGCAAAGCTTATAGAATCGATGATGCCAAGGGGCGTTATATTGTGTTCTTAAAGCATACATTCCCCATGGACTATACGTTGGATGGGATCAAGATCGTACTCGACTGTGCCAATGGAGCCGCGTACAAAGTCGCGCCTGAGGTCTTCAGTGAATTGGGCGCCGAGGTGATACTCGCGGGAGTCAGCCCCGACGGTGAGAATATCAACGATGACTGTGGTTCTCTCCATCCGGAGTTGATCGGCCGGATGGTAAAAGAGGAGGGGGCCGACATAGGCCTGGCCCTGGATGGAGACGCTGACAGGGTTATATTTGTAGATGAAAACGGTACGCTGGTTGACGGTGACCATATTATGGCGATCTGCGCAAAGGCCATGATGGAAGAGGATCGTTTAAAAGAGCGCACCCTGGTTGCCACGGTGATGAGCAACTTGGGGCTTGAGGTCGCCATGCGAAAAATGGGCGGGAAGTTGATCCGTACCAATGTAGGGGACAGATATGTAGTGGAAAAGATGCGTGAAAAAGGATGCAACCTGGGTGGAGAACAGTCAGGCCATATTATCTTTTTAGACTATAACACCACGGGTGACGGGACCCTGACCGCCTTGCAGTTGTTGAGCGTAATGAAGAAATATAACAAAACCCTTTCGGAACTGGCCGGTATTATGGAGACCTATCCGCAAACTCTGATCAATGTAAAAGTTAAAGAAAAAATAGATTTCACGCAGGTGCCTGAGCTTGCTTCCAAGATAGAAAAGATTGAGAAAGAACTAAGAGATTCAGGAAGGGTTTTGATCCGTTATTCCGGGACCGAGCCGCTTGTGAGGATAATGCTGGAAGGGGCCGACGAAAACCAGATCAAGGGGTTTGCGGAAGGATTGGCAGAGGATTTCAGAAAGCGATTAAACTGATGCTCCTTGCCGTTGACATAGGAAATACCAATATCGTTATGGGAATCTTTGATAACGGGTCCCTTGCCGGTAGATGGAGACTTAGGTCACAAAGGAATCTTACCGAAGATGAAATCCATGTCTTTTTATACAACGTATTCCTCAAAAACGGGCTTACATATAGTGATGTGAGCGGGATTATTATTTCCTGTGTCGTCCCGTCATTGTCAGTATCCCTGGAAAAATTTTGCGAAAAATATCTGGGCCAACCCCCCTGTTGGGTGGATGCTTCATCTGTCCCTGATATGCCGCTTCTTGTTGACGACCCGCATTCAGTAGGAGCTGATCGGATTGTTAATGCCGTTGCGGCGTTTTACAAATACCGCTCCGACCTTATCGTGATAGATTTCGGCACTGCCACTACCATCGACTATATATCAGAAAGTGGCTCCTACCTTGGAGGCACAATCAGCCCGGGTCTCAAGATATCCTCTGATGCCCTTTTCCAGAAAACATCACTGCTGCCCCGTATGGATAGGTTTACTTTGCCCGACAGTGTCATTGCAAAAGATACTATCAGCAGCATGAACGCGGGGATTATCTACGGATATGCGGGGCTGGTGGACGGCATTGTTCGGCATACCCAAAAGGAGATCGATTCCAACCCAAAAGTGATCGCTACAGGAGGGTTGGCTTCCTTGATTGCAAAAGTTGCCGAGACTATCGACACCGTCGAACCCAATCTTACACTGGAAGGCCTTTGGATCATCTATGAAAAAAGAGGTAGTAAAGCCGCCAAGGCTTAAACAGGGTGACACGGTGGGGGTTGTCGCGCCGGCCGGACCATTTGAGCGTGATCCCTTTGACCGGGGGATTGCGACCCTAAAAACAATGGGATTCCAGGTAAAGGTCCCGGAGGGGATCTTTGAACAAAAGAATTATCTGGCAGGTTCGGATGAGCACCGGGCAAAACTTCTGACCGAGCTTTTTCAAGATCCTGCCGTGCGCGCGATTTTTTGCGTGCGGGGTGGGTATGGATCGGCCAGGATACTTCCCTTCCTTGATTTTAAGCAAATCGCGGCCAATTCAAAAATATTTGTTGGATTCAGCGATATCACCATACTCCTTGCCGCATTTTATCACAAGTTCGGTCTTGTCACCTTTCACGGCCCGTTGGTAACAACGCTCGGAAAAAGTTCAGAAAGAACCAGGGACATCCTTTTAAAGGCGATAACCTCAGATCAACCTGTGACATTGACCCCTTCCGAACCGGTTGTGTTACATCCAGGACATGCTTCAGGCCCCGTGCTTGGAGGAAACCTCACCAATATTTGCCATCTTATAGGGACCCCGCATGAACCCGGGTTCGCGGGAGCGCTTCTTCTTCTCGAAGACCGTGGAGAGCCTGCGTATCGGATCGACCGTATGCTCTGCCATCTAAGGCTGAGCGGGCGGTTAGACGATATCGCAGGGGTGGTCTTAGGTTCTTTTAAAGATTGCGGCGATATCAATATGGTTTACGATATCGTAAAGGACAATTTTGCAGACAGGGAGATCCCTATCCTTGCAGGGTTTGATATAGGACACGACGCAGAGAACCTCACGGTCCCCATAGGACTGCGGGCTACTTTAGATACGGAAGGCGGTATGCTTCGTTTTGATGAACCTGCTACGAGCCCTTTATAAAATATCTCCTTAATAGGTT
>JAUWMN010000020.1 GCA_030613165.1 Desulfobacterales bacterium | reverse complement strand
GGGATCAAGACTTATTGTGATTCTCGATACAGAACAAATCTTTTTCGATCAAGAGGCACCTGATATAACAGATTCTTCCTGTCCAGGGTTAACCAGGAATAGACCAGATGCGCAGAAATTACAGTCGCCGATTTAACAGGCGTGTTTTAACCTTAACGCCTGGTGAATATTTCGCAAGTAAAGATCCGGTGATTATCTCCACCATTCTGGGGTCTTGTATATCAGCATGCATCTTCGACATACAAAACAAGATCGGTGGCATGAATCATTTTATGCTTCCGAGCCAGATCGACCCAGACAATTTTATTTATACCAAGACAGGACGTTATGGCATGTACGCCATGGAACTACTAATAGGAGATCTCCTAACGCTGGGAGCGGAAAGAAAACATCTAAGAGCCAAGATTTTTGGGGGAGGCAACGTATTACATTTTCGCAAGACAGAGGGTGATATTCCATATTCAAACATCCAATTTTCCAAAAAATTTTTAGCGATGGAACAAATCCCCTTGTTGACTATGGATGTAGGAGGCACTGTTGGAAGAAAAATCTTCTTTTTTACGGATACAGGAAAAGTTCTCGCGAAAAAGTTGATTGGAACACAACAATCAGAAGTTATCCAGGAAGAACTTCGCTATAAAAAAAATCTATTAAGAACAAAAGCCGAGGATTCAGACTCTGATAGGTTTGATATTTAAGATATGCCACAACCCAAGAAAGTTCTGATTGTTGATGACTCGAAAGTAGTAAGATATGTTTTAACGGATATACTGTCCCGGGACAAAGCGATAGAAGTTGTTGGAACGGCATCCGATCCCTATGAAGCAACAGACAAGATCCTTACCCTAAATCCCGATGTCATTACCCTTGATGTAGAGATGCCCCGCATGAATGGGATCGATTTTTTAAAGAGGCTTCTGCAACACAAGCCCCTGCCTGTAATTATGATCAGCTCCTACACCAAGCAGAATAGTGACCTGACTATAGAGGCATTAGCTATAGGCGCTGTCGATTTTATAGCAAAGCCATCAGAAGATCCCAACACCGGGTTGAAAAAATTAAGCAAGGAAATCATTACCAAGGTAAAGGAAGCAACTTATTATAAGGTGAAGGCGGTTCCAGCTCTTTCTTCCAACCAACTCGATTATCATGCCACGTTCCCCAAGGATCGCTTTATTGTTATTGGCGCTTCCACAGGCGGGATTCAGGCGCTCCAACATATCTTACAGAATGTTCCGCCCACGATCAGCGGTATTATCATTGCGCAACACATTCCCGGAAAATACATCCCCTCTCTTACTGAAAGACTGAACAAGACCGCTACAGTACAGGTTAAGGAAGCAAAACACAATGACCGGGTTCGACCTGGCCTGGCGTTGATCGCACCGGCACCACGGCAATTACACATTAAAAAAGATGCTGGAGGTTATTTTGTAACTATTGAAAAAGCAATTTCTGCCGATCTCTATGCGCCTTCAATAGACATTCTCTTTTCTTCTACTGCTGTTTCCGCCGGGAAGAAAGCGATCGCAGTCCTTTTAACCGGCATGGGACGAGATGGGGCACAGGGAATGTTGACCCTAAAAAGGTGCGGGGCTCATACTATCGCACAGGATCGTGAGAGTTCCGTGGTTTTTGGGATGCCTAAAACAGCGATTGAATTAAACGCTGCCATTGAAGTCATGTCTCTGGAAGAGATTCCCAAAGCAATTGTTTTAAATTTGCTTTCTACAAACAGTGAGGAACTTAATGGCAAAAATTTTACTTGTTGATGATAGCAAGCTTATCATGGAGTTCGGAAAAAGTATTCTTTCAAATGAGGGACACGCGGTCTCTTATGCCCAAAATGGCGGTGAAGCGCTTGAAATGCTCTCTGGGGAAAAGCCGGATCTTGTTTTACTCGATGTGGTTATGCCCGGTATGGACGGATATGAAGTCTGCAAAAGAATAAAGGCTGACGAAAAAACTCATGATATCCCCGTAATTATGCTAACTTCAAAGGATGAGACAGAAGACAAAATTAAGGGATTGAATTTAGGCGCCGTAGATTATGTCACCAAACCTTTTGATGCGGGGGAGTTAGTTGCCCGGGTCAATACCCAACTTCGTGTCAAGGAACTCCATGAAGCCCTTCAGGAAAAAAATAGGCAGCTTCAAGAACTGGCGAATAAGGACGGGCTTACCAATCTATACAACCATCGTTATCTACAAGAACAGCTTCTTAAAGAAATAGACCGTGCCAAAAGGTATGATCTAACCCTTTCTTTTGTCCTTGTTGATATCGATCACTTCAAACACTTTAACGATACATACGGCCATCAAACCGGCGACGTCATATTAAAGACCCTTGGGGAGCTCCTTTTAAAAATCGTCAGGGACAGTGATATGGCGGCTCGCTATGGCGGAGAAGAATTCGCATTAATTCTCCCTCACACAAATTTTACAACGGCGAGAGAGACGGCAGAGCGGTTAAGAAAGACTGTTGAATCATATGACTTCGAAGTAGACAATAATCAGCTTCAGATTACCATTAGTCTCGGGCTCGCCTGTTTTCCTCACGAGACCATAGAGACGTCCAAGGACCTGGTCGAATCTGCCGACAAAGCGTTATACACGGCTAAAAACAATGGAAGGAATCGGGTGGAGATGTATTGTCCGGAATGAATTTTTAGGACGCAGATTTTCGCAGATAACTATTTTATAGAATACCTTGGCCAATTAGTTACGTGTTGCGAGTTACGGGTTTTTTTCCCTTGCTTAACTCGCAACCCGTAACTCGCAACGTTATATTCATACTAACAACCAATAATACCATAAATACTATCAAGATCTCGCAGTGCTGTTACTTTTTCTTCCTGTTCTCCGGCCTGAGCGCGCGAACAGCGGCCCCGGCTTTCCACATTTCAGACTCTCTGATCTCTTTTAACTCTTTGCCAAGCCGCTCCATGTAATCGGGCCTGCTGTTTGCTTCCAGCACGATCTTTGTCTCTTCGCCGGAAACCACTCGATCGTAGAGCTCATCGAATAAAGGGGCCACCGCGTCCCTGAACCTCGGTTTCCAATCAAGCGCTCCCCGCTGCGCGGTGGTGCTGCAATTGGCATACATCCAGTCCATGCCATTTTGACCCACCAAGCGTATCAGGCTCTGGGTAAGCTCCTCAACCGTCTCATTAAACGCCTCGCTCGGGCTGTGGCCATGCTTGCGAAGCACATTGTACTGGGCTTCCATGACTCCTGCCATGCATCCCATCAAGACGCCGCGCTCGCCGGTCAAATCGCTATGAACCTCTTGTTCAAAGGTTGTTGGGAAGAGATACCCGGATCCGATGGCGATTCCAACGGCAAGGGTCCTCTCTGTGGCCCTTCCGGTATAGTCCTGGAAAATAGCATAGCTCGAATTTATCCCGCTCCCGTCAAGAAAGTTTGTTCTTACCGAGGCCCCGGAGCCTTTAGGCGCGACCATAATAACGTCTATATTATCCGGCGGTATAACATTTGTCTGATCTTTATATACGATGGAAAAGCCGTGCGAAAAATAAAGGGCGTCTCCTTCTTTCATATACCCCTTGATCTTCGGCCATACAGCCATCTGTCCCGCATCGGAAATCAGCATCTGGATAATCGTTCCTCTTTCAGCCGCCTCTTCCACTGAAAAGAGGGTTTCCCCCGGTATGAAGCCATCATTAACTGCTTTGTCCCAGAATATTTTCTCTTCCTTCCTTTGGCCTATAATAACACTTATGCCGTTATCTCTCATATTCAAGGACTGCGCGGGACCCTGAACGCCATATCCAAGAATAGCGACTGTCTCATTCGCCAGCACTTCTTGAGCCTTTTTCAGGGGAAACTCTTCCAACAGAACAACATCTTCTACAACTCCGCCAAAATCAATCTTTGCCATAAAAATTACTCCCTTAAGCTTTTCTTATTTTTTTGCCTCACGGGCCAAAGCAATGGCCCCTGTCCGCGCAATCTCTTTTACTCCTATCTGCTTGAGCAGGCTTAGAATCGCCGCTATTTTCTCATCGCTCCCCGTTACCTCAACAGTATAGTATCCTGGACTAACGTCCACAACCTTACACCTGAAGATATCCACAATTCTTAGGATCTCCGCCCGGTGCTCTTCTTTGGCCCTGACCTTGACAAGGGCCATTTCCCGCTCAACAAATTCCGTATCGGTAAGGTCTATAACCTTTCTGATATTTATCAGCTTATTAAGCTGCTTGTTTATCTGTTCAACAATACGCTCACTTCCCCTGGTCACTAATGTTATTCTCGAAAGCTCGGGGTCTAATGTCTCAGCCACGCACAGGCTTTCGATATTAAACCCTCTTCCGCTGAAAAGACCTGTTACCCGGGAAAGAACGCCGGATTCATTGTCTACCAAAAGAGAAATCGTGTGTTTACGTTCTTCCGTCATCTTTTTCTATTTGCCTCCCTTTTAAGCGAATTGAAGCACTCTTTCGAGACCGCTAAGCCAAAAGCATCTCCGTAATAGCCTTGCCGGCCGGAACCATTGGATAGACACACTCTTCCCTCTCAACCACAAAATCCATAATCACGGTTTTCGGGGTGGCAAGAGCCTTCTTTATGATCTCTTCTACCTCTGCAGGACGTGTCGCCCTCAACCCAACCGCTCCGTAAGCCTCGGCCACCTTAACAAAATCGGGCGCGTGCTCCATGTTGGTTGCAGCATACCTTTTATCGTAGAACAACTCCTGCCATTGACGGACCATTCCAAGATAGCGGTTATTCAAAATAGCGACCTTGACGGGCAACTTGTTCGCAACAGCGACTATCAATTCCTGGATGTTCATCTGGATACTCCCGTCACCTGCGATATCGATTACCGTCTTCTTGGGGCAGGCAAGCTGGGCGCCGATAGCGGCCGGAAAACCGAACCCCATGACCCCTAAACCACCGGAGGTAATAAAATGATTGGGTTGATCAAAATGGTAATACTGGGCGGCCCACATCTGATTCTGGCCCACCTCCGTGGTAATAATCGCTTTTCCCTTGGTCAATTCATATAGCTTCTCAACAACAAACTGGGGCTTTATAATGTCCGTCTGTTCATAGGCCAGGGGTGTTGTGTTCTTCCACTCCTCTATCTGTTTTAGCCAGTTCGGCCGGGACTTCAGCAACTCCTTTAAATCGACCTTTTCAATAAGTTTGTTTAATTGCTTAAGCGCGATCTTACAGTCACTTACAATCGGAACGGTAATCGGAACATTCTTTTGTATCGATGTGGGGTCAATATCAATGTGGATAATCTTTGCATTCTGAGCAAAGGTGTCTATCTTTCCCGTAACCCTATCATCAAAACGAACCCCTATCCCGATGAGAAGATCACATGCCCCGGTAGACATGTTGGCACGATAGGTGCCGTGCATACCGAGCATTCCCAGCCACAAGCGGTCCGTCCCCGGAAAACCTCCGAGTCCCATCAGCGAAGCAGTTACCGGTATATTCAACTTCTTGGCGAACTTGGTAAGCTCTTTGTACGCACCGGAAAGGATCACCCCGCCTCCGGCAAAGATCACCGGTTTTTTGGCCTTTAAAATAAGCTTTATTGCCTTTTCAAGTTGCTGCTTGTGCGGCTCAGTGTGCGGAGAATACGATTTCATCTTGGGAGGCGGCGGCATCTCAAAACTGATTTTACTCTGGGAAACATCCTTGGGAAGATCAACCAATACAGGACCAGGACGACCGGACCGGGCAAGATGAAAGGCCTCTCGCACGGTTTCAGCGAGTTTTTTAGGATCCTTGACCAAATAATTATGTTTGGTGCAGGGCCGTGTAATTCCCACGATGTCTACCTCCTGGAAGGCATCGTTCCCTATAAGGGATGTGGGAACCTGGCCGGTAAAGACTACCACGGGTATAGAATCCATATACGCGGACGCAATACCGGTCACGGTATTGGTTGCGCCTGGGCCTGACGTCACCAGACAGACTCCTACCTTTCCGGAAGCCCGGGCATAACCGTCCGCGGCATGAACAGCGGCCTGCTCGTGTCTGACCAATATATACCGTATATCGGTCTTATCTAATTCGTCATTAATATCAATGATCACCCCACCTGGAAACCCAAAGATGGTGTCGACCCCTTCTTCTTTTAAAACTTCCATTAAAACTTGCGCGCCTGTAAGTTTAATATTACCACCTCCAAGTTTTTTATTTAAACACTGCTCCCGTCGCCGCCGATGTTACCAGCTTTGCATATCGCGCCATATAGCCTTTGGTTATCTTTGGCTCCGGAGCCTTCCATTCTGAACGTCGCTTTTCAATCTCTTCTTCCGAAACCTTGAGGTTAATCGATTTGCCGGGAATATCAATGGAAATCGTGTCGCCATCCCGAACTATGGCGATCAATCCCCCTTCCATTGCCTCGGGAGAGACATGACCTATTGCCGCTCCCCTGGTGCCACCGGAAAAACGTCCGTCTGTTATAAGCGCGACATCGGCATCCAACCCCATTCCGGCAATAGCTGAAGTAGGTGTCAACATCTCCCTCATACCGGGACCACCCCTGGGTCCCTCATACCGGATGACGATCACATCCCCTTTTTTGATTTCTCTCCCCATAATGGCTGTAACCGCTTCTTCCTCGCTGTCGAAAACTCTGGCCGGCCCTTCATGGGAAAGCATTTTGGGATCTACCGCTGATTGCTTCACAACGCACCCTGACTGCGCTATGTTTCCGAATAGGGCCGCTAGGCCGCCCTCTTTATGATAAGGATCGTCCACAGACCGGATAACTGATCGGTCTTGCACAACACATGATGAAATATTCTCTCCAACGGTCTTTCCTGTGACCGTCATACATTCGGTCTTTATAAGACCCTTGTCTGAAAGATCTTTCATGATGGCGCAGATCCCACCGGCCCGGTCTAAATCCTCTAAGTGGTGCTTCCCCCCGGGGCTGAGGGAACAGAGGTGGGGAGTCTTTTTGCTGATTTCGTTGATCTTGTCCAAATCAATATCAACTTCCGCCTCCCGTGCAAGGGCTGTAAGGTGTAGAACGGTGTTCGTGGAACACCCGAGCGCCATATCCGCGGTAAGGGCATTAATAAAAGCGTCTTCAGTCAAAATCTTTCGTGGGGTAATCCCTTTTTTCAAAAGATCTATTATCTTCATCCCCGCTTTCTTGGCCAACCGTATCCGTGCCGCCATTACTGCGGGAATGGTCCCGTTTCCGGGGAGCCCCATACCTATCGCCTCTGTCAGACAATTCATTGAGTTCGCGGTAAACATACCCGCGCACGAGCCGCAGGTGGGGCAGGCATTGTCTTCTATTTCCAAGACTTGTTCCTCGGTTATCTTCCCCGCCTTAACCGCCCCCACAGCCTCAAACACGCTGATCAGATCTATCTCTTTTTCACCCAGCCGTCCAACCAGCATGGGGCCGCCGCTTATCACTATTGTTGGAATGTCGAGGCGGGCTGCCGCCATAAGCATTCCCGGAACAATCTTATCGCAGTTCGGCACCATAACCATGGCATCAAAGGCATGCGCTATAGCCATAACCTCTATGGAATCAGCAATCAACTCCCTGCTCCCAAGGGAGTATTTCATCCCTATATGATTCATGGCTATACCGTCACACACCCCAATGGTCCCGAATTCGATCGGTGTGCCGCCGGCCATATAAACGCCGGCCTTGACCGCTTCAACGATCTTATTTAGATGAATATGGCCCGGTATAATCTCATTGGCGGAATTGGCAATCCCTATCAATGGACGACTCAATTCTTCGTCAGTATAACCCATTGACTTGAAAAGGGACCTGTGCGGCGCCCTTTCTATCCCAAGCTTGACTGTATCACTCTTCACCGTGTACTACCCTTTCTTGCCCTTCTTCTCATCGACGGCCTTGCAAAGCCTGTAGTTAAAACTGTCTGCAAGGGCCTCCCAGCTTGCTGAGATCACATCTTCTGAAACGCCGATGGTGCTCCAGATCCTCTTTTCATCACGAGATTCTATAAAGACGCGCACTTTGGCGGCAGTAGCGTCTTGCCCTTCAATGACTCGTACCTTAAAATCGACCAAATGCATCTTTTCAAGCCCTGCTTTAAAGAACTTATTAAGGGCCTTTCTAAGTGCGTTGTCGAGGGCATTTACCGGGCCATTCCCTTCCGCGGCCGTAATTTCTTCCTTAGAACCCACGGAAATCTTTATTGTCGCATACGCCTTACTCGGTTGATCCTTGTTTTTCTCTGTGGTTACACGAAAGGATTCCAAATGGAACGGCGGATCAAACTGCCCGGAAAGTCTTTTCATTAAAAGCTCAAAGGATCCTTCAGCGCCGTCAAATTGATACCCTTCATGTTCTAATCGTTTTATTTCCTGAACAATTTTCCTGCTGTCGGAACCATTTTCTTTGAGCTTAATTCCAAATTCCCTTGCCTTATAATTTATATTACTTTTTCCGGATTGATCCGAGGCCAGGACGCGACGCCTGTTTCCAACATTTTCCGGATCCATGTGTTCATACGCCTCTGAAGTCTTCATGACAGCGCTTACATGAATTCCACCTTTGTGGGCAAAAGCGCTTTTTCCAACAAACGGTCGTCCATTAAAGGGCGGCATGTTGGCAATCTCGCTTACATAGCGAGATACCTCGGTAAGTCTAAAAAGGTTTTCATCGGGAAGACAAGGAATACCCATCTTGAACTGAAGATTCGGTATAATTGCCGTCAGGTCGGCATTGCCGCACCTTTCCCCGTATCCATTGATCGTTCCCTGAACCATGACCGCTCCGGCTTTGACCGCGGCAAGGGAGTTTGCGACTCCGAGACCGCTGTCATTGTGGGCATGGATACCCACTTTTACCGGAATTGTCGGCATGATCTGTTCCATTATTTCCTGCAATTCAAAAGGAAGTGTCCCTCCGTTTGTATCACAAAAGACAATTACGTTTGCCCCTCCCGAAACGGCGGCCTGTATTGTCTTTGCTGCGTACTGTGGATTAGCCTTATAACCATCGAAAAAGTGTTCGGCATCGTAGATAACTTCCCTGCCCTGTGAACGAAGAAAGGCCACTGTATCGGAGATCATGGCCAGGTTTTCTTTTAACGTGTTAGACATCACTTTTTTTACATGAAGATCCCATGTCTTGCCAAAAACGGTTATCGCCCTGGTTTTGGCGTTAAGGAGCGCCTGGAGATTACTATCTTTCTTGGGGTGAGTTTTTGGCCTTCGGGTACTTCCAAACGCGACAATACAAGCTGTCTTGAAATCCACATTCTTTGCCAATTCAAAGAATTGTATATCCTTGGGATTTGATCCGGGCCACCCGCCTTCAATATAGTGTACTCCGAATTCATCAAGTTTTTGAGCGACTCGAATCTTATCTTCGACGGAGAAATTAATATTTTCTCCCTGGTTCCCATCCCTTAAGGTTGTGTCATAAAGAAGAATTTTTTTCATTTCTTAAAAATCTCTCAGACCAAGACAGACGTTAACATTCATCCCCCTATACGGGTTAAGTTTGTTAAACTAATAAGTAAAATATCCGTTGTCAAGCCTTTTTGTTACCAACCAACATCTCTTTTGCATGATCAAGGGTTTTTTTCGAAATCTTAACACCGCCCAGCATCCTGGCAATCTCGTTTATACGGCTCTCACCATCTATCGGTTCTATGGTCGTGTATGTGCGTCCAGCATCTGTCTCCTTTGAAATCTTAAAGTGGTGGTCGCCAAAGCGCGCGATTTGTGGAAGATGGGTTATACAAACAACCTGGTGGTATTTAGAGATTTCTTTCATCTTCTGTCCGACGGTCTCCGCGACACCCCCTCCGATCCCGGCATCTACTTCATCAAAAAATATGGTTCCAATATCATCTCGGGCCGCCATTATAGCTTTTAATGCTAAAACGATTCTTGACAGTTCGCCTCCCGAGGCAATATCAATCATTGGCTTTAGCCTTTCTCCAACATTAGCAGAAATCAAAAACGATATGCGGTCAAACCCTGTTTCATCTATTACCTTTCCATCTACATTAAGATATTGATTGGAATTATTAGGGTCTCCTTCCGTGTATTCAAAAAGGATATCAACTTTGGCGCCTCGCATCTCAAGAGATCCCAACTCCTCTTGCACCCGGCGACAAAATCTTATTGCCCCCTCTTTACGTTTCTCCGATAGTTCTCTTGATAGTTCACCTATCGTCTGGTTTTGCTCAAAAAGTTTTTCTTCGAGCTCTGCTATCCTTTCAGAGGAACTTTGCAGCGCTCTTAGCTTTTTCTTTATCTTATCAAGAGAGCAAAGAACATCCTCTATGGTCTCACCATACTTGCGTTTAAGTTTTTGAATGGTGTCGAGGCGTTCTTCCACCTTTTCCAACCGGTCCGGATCAAAGGAAAGGGTCTCTGTGTAGGACCGGAGGTCTGAGACACAATCCTCAGTCTGATACGCGGCAGAAAGAATGTTTTCAGCAATCGGTATCAGTTTTGTATCAATCTTTCCCAGACGCTCTATATCTTTTCCGCTCTCTGTTAACCCTTCCACAACTGAACCTTCTGATCCATACAACCTCTCAACACACCGTCCAAGTGTCCCACATAGTACTTCCACGTTCTTAAGTCGGGCTCTCTCCCGGTCCAGTTCTCTCTCTTCTTTTGGAGAAAGATTCGCAAGGGCGATCTCTTTTTCCTGAAACAACAAAAGTTCTCTCTCTTCGGCCTTTCGCCTTTTTTGTTCTTTTAATTGATGAAGTTTTTTTATTAGAGGAAGCATCTTTTTATAGCACCCAGAGACCCTGTTTCGAAGTTCTTTAAGGCCGGTAATTTGGTCTAGGATGGCAAGGTGGTGTTCCGGTTTCAGAAGTATCTGGTAGGCATGCTGTCCGGATATACTTATCAATTTTTCAGTAATATTGGTCATCATTTGCAGTGTAGAACGATGACCATTAATGAATATTTTATTTTTACCGTTCCCGGCAATAATGCGTCGCACATTCAAACCTTCTCCTTGATTGAACCCCTGGGCTTCCATTGTTCTTCCTGCTTCACTACCGGGAGTTATCTCGAAAAAGGCTTCTACCTCCGCATATTCCCTATCGGTCTTTATTAGATCAGTTGATGATCTTTCTCCCAATATAAGTTTCAGGGAATTGATAATGATGGATTTACCCGCCCCGGTTTCTCCGGTAAGAACGGCAAGACCCTTAGAAAAGGAAATGTGGATATTATCGATAATGGCAAAATTCTTGATGGAAAGATCACGAAGCATTCTTTTTTATTATCTTCTTAAATATTTCAGTTACCGCCAGGATCGCCTTGGAGTCGTTTGGAAGACTAAATGTGGGTTTTCCTTTAGCATCAAATTCAGCAACCATGTTATCTTCCGGGACACATCCTGCTAATGTAATTTTAGATTTTTTGACAAATTCATCTACAGATTCCGGGAGAGAACCAACTACGCGGTTAATGATCAGGTAAGCATTTTTTACGCCGAGATTCAGTTCCTTTGAAAGATTTAATATTCTCTCAGCCGCCTGTACTCCTCGAAAGGTTGGATCTGAGACAATCAACAATACTTCCGGCTCCTTTGCTACCAATCTGCTGATATGTTCCATGCCCGCCTCGTTGTCCATGACGAGCATGCTATAATTTCCGGCAAGCTGATCCATATATTTTGAGAGCAAGGAATTCGCGTGACAATAACATCCCGATCCCTCGGGACGTCCCATAACAATTAAATCAAAAGCTTTTTCTTCTACTAACGCCTCCTGAATCTTATATTCCATATACAGATCCCGGGTCATCCCCACCGGCAC
>JAUWMN010000229.1 GCA_030613165.1 Desulfobacterales bacterium | reverse complement strand
AAGGCTTTCGGGATTTCAGGCCGTTGAGAAAGACAGAAATCGCAAAAATGCTCAGCCGCATTGGCCACATCATCCACGGCAGAGACCAATTGAAAAATATCTTTCCTCATGATCGGCAGGAAGGCCCCGCCTTGCAGGCAGGCAATAACCCTCCGGCGCACCCCATCAGCCTGAGCTTCAAGGTCATCCACCTCCTTGGCGCGGATCTTGGCTGCGTCAATGTTGTCGTTTAGATAATGCTCAATACTATCCAGGGCTTTTTGCAGAACCGCTCCCACCATGTCAATGTGCTCGTCGAGCATGGTCCTTACGTCACGTTCCGAACATGTCTTCTTCATAATTCACCTCAATTTATTAAGCCCCCACGTCTTTTCTTTTGATTGCCGCGGCGTGTTTTTCCTGGAATATCTTATGCTGATAAGCATCCCCGGCCTTAATGAGGAGTTCGTCTATATCGCAAGGTTTCATGACATAATCATAGGCCCCCAATTTCATGGCTTCTATCCCTGCTTCGACCGAGGCATGCCCGGTGAGCATAATAACCTCTATAAACGGACTGATTTTCTTTATTTGATTCAATGTCTCGACGCCATCCATGACAGGCATCTTGACATCAACAACGGCCACGTCAAAAGCCTCTTGCTTGACGAGTTCTATGGCCTCGCTGCCGCTCCCCACATCAATAACATCTATTTTTCTTCTCTTTAACCTGCTGGCAAGGGTTGTTCTAAAATCATCCTCGTCATCAACCAGCA
Source organism: Desulfobacterales bacterium (assembly GCA_030613165.1). Classification (GTDB taxonomy): domain Bacteria; phylum Desulfobacterota; class Desulfobacteria; order Desulfobacterales. The sequence continues at coordinate 2,922 of JAUWMN010000229.1, read as the reverse complement.
ACATCCGCATTCCTTCCATTCTCATCCTCCAACTTCTGACCTCTGTCCTCTGTTTTCTGTCTTCTGACGTCTATTCTCTGACCTCTATCTTCTATTCTCTGACCTCAGGCGACGCAAGAGGCAACACAACATGAATCGTTGTCCCCTTCCCTACCCCGCTCTCGACTGTCATGCGACCGCCCAATTTTTTTACGATCCCATAACTGGTGGAAAGTCCCAGGCCGGTACCTTTGCCAACAGGTTTGGACGTATAAAAGGGTTCAAATATTTTGCCCAAGGCCTCCTCAGAGATCCCCGGCCCGGTATCGGTGATGGAAACCAGGATGCCCTTGTCTTGACTCGCTGTTTTGATATATATCTTGCCATTCTTGTCGATAGCGTCCATTGCATTGTTAAGCACATTAATAAAAACCTGTTGTAGCTGCGATCCGTCACTGAATATACTTGGCAAAGTATCCTGGTACTCCTTGATTATGTCAATATTCCGGTAGCCGGCTTCTCTTTCCAGAAAATAGACTGTTTCATCCATAATCGAGTTTGTGTCCAATTCTTCATACACTATCTCCGTCCTTCGCACAAACCCCAGAAGGCGATGGGTAATCTTTTTACCCCGGTTAACATGTTTTTTGATGTCCTGCACGGACTTAAGTAACTCGTCGTAATCGGGAGTGTTTTTTACCTCCTCCTCGCTCAACAGGTCTTCTATCCATCCTGCCTTTTCGGCAATAACAGCCAGAGGGTTGTTGATCTCATGGGCTATACTGCTCGCTAATTTACCGACGGCCGCTAACCTATCGGAGTGAACAAGGCGGCCGGCGATTTCCGATCTTTCCCTGCGGATCTCTTCCAATTTGTCGATTACCCGTCTGGCAATAAATCCAGCGCTCAAAATAATCACGAGCGTACTCATAACCAAGATGCCAAGAACAACATTGGTACTATAATGGTAGTAGATGGTCCCGCCCAACACAGTTAAAGGAACGAATGCCACAAAAAAAATGATGGCTATCAACTTGAGGCGCAATCCAGCGTAATCGCTGTGTCGGTTTTTTTTATTATCCAAGGCCCATCCTTTATTGGGAAGGAGACAAAAAGGAAGCAATTTCCTTTAACGTTTCCTCCACATACCAGTTTACCCTTGCGCTATTCGACAGAACCATGTCCAACTGTCTTGTGTGCATTACGAGATGGCCGAGGACCTTCAGCCTCTCTTTTAGAAAATCGACTTCCTGCCGCTCCAGTCGGGCAAAGACCAGGTCGCCTTTGATCTGCACCCAAAAATCGAATTTTTCCAGTATCAATTTAATGAGGTTGGCCCTTCGTTCCCTGCGGACAGGGTCGGCTCCGCCTCCATTAAAATTAAAACAGATGTAATTTTCCGCCACCTTGTCACCAAAAAAAGCCTCTACTGTCGAAAAATGGAACCCAAATCGTGAACTTAGATGGCAAAAATCCCCGGATATGATGAAGTAATTCCTTTCAGCATAACGTGAACGCATGCCGGGCACAAGACTCCTGTCCATTGTCGCCCCATACATTACGGAAAAAAACCCCTTCGTATCTATCGGAGGTGGACCTTTCCAGGGGACAGCTGTTATCCCCTCCCACAAAGTCAACATGGGGGAAGAGATTATATCTTCAAGCCCGACCGTATCCCCCTCAACTCCTTCTCTACAGCCGCCATCCAGGTCAATAATCCACCATTGCATAGGAACATTAAAAATCAACCTCTTGGCTAAGTGTCCTGGGAAAGAAGTGTCCCTTTTGAAATCAAAAAGCGAGCGTAAGCACATCTCATGAGAGAAACGGGTAATGTCATGTATGGTTCGGCATCCTTCGGGTGTAAAATTTTGCGCGTCAGGGTCGGTAAGATTTAGAGGCGCGATATATTTTAGGACACTGCCTAACATAGTATGAACAGGGCTTCCCTGCATTAGACTTGTCTTTTCAGTCTCTTTCCGCAAGAGCAATTCTGCCCGGCCCTTATATACGCTACGGCCGTCGGCATCGACCGTAATGAGATCCCCGTTGTGGATATCCCTGGTAGCGGTTGAGGTTCCCAACAAAGCGGGAACTCTGAATTCGCGGGCCACGGCTGCCAGGTGACCGGTAATGCCTCCCCGGTCTGTAACTATAGCAACAGCGCTATTTAAGACCGCTGCCCACTGAGGCAAGGGATTTTTGGTCACCAGCACAGCGCCACGGGGAAATTGGAGCATATCTACGGTTGTTGCAACCACAAAGGCCGGTCCACTGGCTACGCCCGGACTGGCGGTTACACCACCGGCAAGAATTACCGGAAGCCCGACCTTTGATTCGGGAACATGAGCAAGTCCGCTCAGTTCTTCACCAAGCGCTATCAGTGGTCTGCTCTGCAAGATCGAGATAGAACCGTTAGACTCAAGCGCCCATTCAATATCCTGGGGGTCGCCAAAATGTTCTTCGAGACGGAGGGCCAATTCACCCAGCAAAGCAACCTGCTCCTCGGTAATCGCGGGACCGCTCTCTTCTTCCCCTACGACCTCCATGCGACATATACCTTCCGCGGCATCACAAACAAGCTTTTGGCTTTGAGAAACGATCTCTTTTTTTAAAATATCCTTGGGGTCGTCTTTGGAGAGAACAAAAACGTCGGGAGTTATACTTCCATCCACTACTGATTTGCCAAGTCCACGAACAGCATTGATGATAATATACTCATGCCGTATGTTGCCGGGATCTACCGAGTACATGACACCACCGGCTTCAGCATTGACCATGGCCATACAGCCGACACACATAGCGATGTCTTCATCACGGAATCCCTTGTTCAGACGATAAGCAGTGGCCGGAACGGAATATTTACTGGCGAGGACCTCCTTGTAAGAAATAATGAGATGATCCTGATTCCCATTTAGTACTGAACGCTACTGCCCGGCAAAA
>JAUWMN010000283.1 GCA_030613165.1 Desulfobacterales bacterium | reverse complement strand
TCCTGAGACGCTTCTTAAAAATGAAGTACCCGGCGAAGAGCCGTCTTTGCAAGGCAGGCAAAATTCGCTATTTGTTGAACACGGCAGGGCCAGGGAATCATCAACTTTCATCTGGAAAAGCAGAAACTTCAAGCATCTTTTCAACGGCTTGGCCTTAGGCGATGTCGATGGAGACGGCAAAATCGAGACGGTTATCATAACGCCCCATGAGGTTAACCTTTACAGGTTTGAAAATAATCGGTTTTCCCGTTCTCAGAAAATAGGTGAAAACAAACGAAACAATTCCATTGGAGTGGATATCGCAGATATTAACGGCAACGGATATCCTGAAATCTTTGTAACGAGCCTGAATCCACTTAAAACCGGCATAAGCTCCTTTGTGCTTGAATATAATGGACAAAAATATGTAAAAATTATCAAAAGCTGTCCATGGTATTTCAGGGTCGTTGAATTACCCGGCCAGGGCAGGATTCTCCTTGGACAGAAGAACAGTTCTGCCAACCCCTTTTCAGGAAAAATATATAAAATGCTTTGGGAAAATTCTGAATATGTTCCAGGAGAAGTAATCAAGGCGCCAAGGCGCAGTAATCTTATGGGCTTAACACTGGCAGATATTATGAATAGCGGTGAAAATGTCGTTGTGGCATATAACGAAAGCGACAAGATACAGATTATAGACCAGTCAGGCAATGAACTCTGGAAAGGGAGCGACACTTTTGGAGGAAGCACTCTTTATTTTGCCATGCCGATAGACGGACCGGGAGATATAGAAAACCGAAAGTATCTTCCAATGCGTATTTTGTGCCGGGACGTTAACTCAGATGGAAAACTTGAAGTAATCGCAGTTAATAACCATGGGAAAGGTTCCCGTTTGCTTGGCCAGTTTAGAATATTTACAAAGTCCCATATCGAATCCCTTGCCTGGGACGGGTTGGGGCTGACGCCTTTTTGGAAAACACGCACCATTTCAGGCCACATTCGGGATTTTTCCGTCGGCGATTTTAACAATGACGGAGCTGATGAATTGGTAGCCGTTGTGATATTAAAAGAAGGATCTACAATAGGCACAACACCGAAAAGTACGGTTATAGCATACAGTCTTAATTGATGGCGTCGTAAAAAGTCTCAACCCCCTCTCCTTAAACCCCACCCTCTCGCAAAGAGAGGGGAGCAATAAAAATGTGCTGATATCGCAGTTCGATTATTTAGATACTCTGTAACAAGAATTCTACCAATGCCACATATAAAAATCCTCCCCGAAATCCTTTCAAATAAAATCGCCGCGGGTGAAGTGGTGGAACGCCCTGCTTCGGTTGTAAAGGAGCTTGTTGAGAATGCACTAGATGCAGAGAGCAAAAAGATAATAATCGAGGTGGAAAATGGCGGGCGATCGATGATCCGGGTTTCCGACAACGGTGTCGGAATGAACCACGATGATGCCCTTTTATCCATTGAGCGCTACGCAACCAGCAAGATATTCACAGATCGGGACCTGGTTTCAATCAAAACCTTAGGTTTCAGGGGGGAAGCGCTTCCTAGTATCGCTTCTGTCTCTAAATTTTCCATAGTAGCAAGGGACGAATTCTCTGACGTTGGTACCAAAATCCATGTTGAAGGGGGCCGGGTTAAAAAAGTCGAGCAGATCGGTGCTCCGGTGGGAAGCATGATTACTGTAAAACAGCTTTTTTATAACACGCCCGCCAGACGCAAGTTCTTAAAAACAGTAAACACGGAGATGGGCCATATTGCTGATACAGTTGCGGCTACAGCGCTAAGCCGGTCTGATGTACATTTTACACTTTATCACAATTCAAAAATGATCAGGAACTTGCTGCTTACTTCTGATCCTGTTGACAGAGCGGCAGATGTTCTTGAAAAAGATATTAGAGCCCATCTTTATCCTTTAAATTTTAAAGACGACAGCATAACGATTTATGGCTGGATCGCCTCTCCACGGTTCACACGCAGCACATTCAGGGGAGTCTATATCTATGTGAACGGCAGGGTTGTCCGTGACAGGGTTATTCGGCATGCTCTTATGGAAGGATATGCACAAAGATTGATGAAGAGCTGCTTTCCTGTGGCTGTTCTTTTTATAAAAGTTCCTTTTGATCAGGTTGATGTGAATGTTCATCCAACCAAAAACGAAGTACGGTTTGTCCGGCAAAAAGAGGTGCACGATCTGGTTAAAAGAGCTGTTTCCGAAACTTTAGTCCGGGCCGATCGGCCAGCATGGGTCCCACGCAAATCGCAGGATAGCAACGGCGTACAAGAGCAGCCGCAAGTTGCAGAGCAAGCTTCCGGATACAGAGGCATTGGGGAAGGAGCGCTTCGCTTGAAGAGCGCTCCCGGCCACGGCGTAGCCGAAGGCGAAGACGGGTCGCTCGAAGATAAAGGACTTGAGCCCGGCATTCAGAGCCCCTTATGGGAAAAAAAACGTTTCGCAGATTTACGAATTATCGGTCAACTACACAACACTTACATCCTTTGCGAATCAAAAGACGAGCTTTTTTTAATTGACCAGCATGCCGCACATGAGAGGATTGTTTTTGAACAGCTGAAGAAAAGACCAGAGGGCCTGAAAACGGCGGCACAGAGGCTCCTTATCCCTGAAACAATTGACATGGGATACCTGGAGGCGGAAATGCTTGCCGGCCTTATACCCGAGTTTGGAAAATTCGGGCTTGAAATCGAGCACTTTGGGGGAAACACTTTTGTTGTAAAATCTGTTCCCGGCATCCTTTCAGGCAGGCAGCT
>JAUWMN010000097.1 GCA_030613165.1 Desulfobacterales bacterium | reverse complement strand
CATCTGGAAGATTTCGCTAAGCCTATTGAATCATATTAGAAAAGGGTAAACCGGGTTACGAGTTGCGGGTTACGAGTTGCGGGGTACGGGTTTATTGAGTTAGAACAAAGTTCACATTCTGTCTTCTGACCTCTGACCTCTTAAACCAGGGATTTATGGATTTGCCGCTTGACGACAAAAAAACGATTTTCGCGTGGAGCATGTATGATTGGGCCAATTCGGCCTTTGCCACCACGATCATGGCTGGATTTTTCCCGATCTTTTTTAAGCAATTCTGGAGCGTTGGCGTTGACACCACGGTAAGCACGGCCAGATTGGGGCTGGCAAATTCTATCGCGGGCGTCATTGTGGCTTTGTCGGCGCCCATACTGGGGGCTATTGCCGACAAAGGCACGGCAAAAAAGAAATTCCTCCTTTTCTTTGCTTACATGGGCGTGGTGATGACCTCGGCCTTGTACACGGTTTCGCAGGGCAATTGGCCCATGGCCATCATGCTGTACGTCTTTGCAACCATAGGATTCTCAGGGGGGAACATCTTCTATGACGCGTTGATCACCGGTATCGCGTCTAAGCATAATATAGATTTTGTTTCCGCGTTGGGTTTCTCGTTTGGATACTTAGGCGGTGGTATTCTTTTTGCCGTGAACGTATGGATGACCCTCAGCCCTGAAACATTTGGATTTGCAGACGCCGGAGAAGCCGTGAAATTCTCATTTCTCTCCGTGGGTGTCTGGTGGGCGGTTTTCTCGGTCCCGCTCTTCCTGTTTGTAAAGGAGTCCGCGAATGAAGAGGCAAAACCTGGTGTGAATATGGTGAAAGCAGGTTTTACTCAATTGAAAGAGACTTTTCAGGAAGTCCGTCAATTGAAACCCATCGTTCTATTCCTCGCGGCTTACTGGCTTTATATGGACGGCGTGGATACGATCGTACGCATGGCGGTGGATTACGGCATTTCCATCGGTTTTGAATCGAATGATTTGATCGTCGCGCTGCTCATCACTCAATTCGTAGGGTTCCCATCCGCCATAGGGTTCGGTTACCTTGGAGGAAAAATCGGAGCTAAGCCCGCTATCTTTATCGCGATTGCGGTTTATCTGTGCGTTTCCATCTGGGCCGCTTTCATAGAAACCAAAAACGAATTCTATATCCTGGCCATTATCATTGGTCTGGTCCAGGGTGGTATTCAGGCATTAAGTCGCTCATATTATGCGAAAATAATTCCTGCTGACAAATCAGCAGAGTACTTCGGCTTTTATAATATGTTAGGCAAATTCGCCGCCGTTCTCGGCCCCGTTCTCATGGGAGTAGTTGGTCTGCTTGTAAGGTCTATGGGTTATAGCAGCAATATCGCGTCACGAGCAAGCATTGCATCCATTTCACTCTTCTTTATAGTCGGTGGAACTTTATTTTATTTTGTGAATGAAGAGAGAGGTAGAGAAGGAGTATAAACTCATGGATACTCTTTTGGAATTTCTGTTCAAGTTCGCGCTCCGGCTCCGTTATCGTATCAAGGTCACAGGCCTGGATAAGATAAGAGATAGGGGAGATAAGAGTATACTCTTCCTTCCGAATCATCCCGCGCTGATCGACCCTGTGATCATGCTCTCTGTCTTACGCAAGGATTTTGCCCCACGTTCTATTGCAAGTGAATTCCGGATAGACCGGCCGATTATCGGTTGGTTCAGCAAGAAGGCCGGCGCCCGGCCGATTCCGGATATGGCAAGAGAAGGCGCCGCGGCGATAAAAGGGATCAGGAACGTCCTTTCAAAAAGCATCAAAGGTCTTCGCAACGGAGAAAACCTGTTGCTATACCCCGCCGGTCATCTCAAGCGAAGTTACCTGGAAAAACTCGGGGCCACCAGCGCTGTTGACATTATCCTGAAAAATATTCCTGATGTGCGCGTCGTGCTGGTCCGTCAGAACGGCTTGTGGGGAAGCAGTTTCAGCTGGGCTTCCGGCAGGTCTCCGGACTTTATGACGAATTTAAAACACCATCTAAAGTACTTATTACTCAATGGCCTCTTTTTTATGCCCCGTCGTCCGGTAGAAATCGAATTTGTCGAGCCGGAGAATTTTCCCCGCAGTGCAGACCGGGTCACCACGAACCGCTTTATGGAAGATTTCTACAATGCCGGCGCCTGGCACAATACTTATGTTCCCTATCTGTTTTGGGAAAAAGGAAGAATTCGGGCGCGGCCGGAGCCCGAACATGTAAAGATCGAAGGTGACACAGGTTCCGTGCCTGAAACCACGCGAAAACTCGTTCTAAAGTATTTCGAGCGAGTTACGGGACGAACAGACCTGAATGAAAACCACCGCCTCGCGTACGACCTCGGACTGGACAGCCTCGCCATCGCCGAAGTTATCCTGTGGCTGGAAAAGGAATTTGGTTTCCCCCCGGTTGATACCGATTCGCTGAAGACAGTCGGCGATGTCATGCTAACTGCCATAGGCAAAGGTGTATCGTCTGACCTCGCTCAATTAAAATCGGTCAGTCCGAAATGGTTTGTCGAATCCTCTGAGAACAGGCCTTTGACAGTGCCTGAGGGGAGCGCCATAACCGAGGCCTTCCTGAATCAGGCAAAGCGCGATCCGAGCAAGGTCATCATCGCGGATCAGTTGAGCGGCGAAAAAACCTATCGTGACATCATTACCGCGATTATGGCGCTCAAACCCCACATCGAACAACTTCCAGGCGCCCATGTAGGAATCATGCTCCCCGCGTCGGTAGGCGCGAATATTGTCTATCTTGCCACATTATTTGCCGGAAAAACACCGGTCATGGTCAACTGGACCGTGGGTTCCCGGAACATGGCCCATTCGCTCAACCTGATTGGCGTCCGGCATGTACTGACAGCCATGGCGCTGGGCAGCAGACTAAAAGCGCAGGGGACCAATCTGGACGAAATAAGCGACCGGTTTGTGTTGATGGAGGATTTCCGCAAAAAGTTCTCTTTCGCGTCCAAGTTAGGCGCGTATTGCAAAAGTCATCTCAGCTGGTCGTCATTAGAACATGCAAAGATAACCGACATCGCTGTCATCCTCTTTACCAGCGGGTCTGAAACTCTGCCAAAAGCCGTGCCGCTTTCGCATAAAAATATCATGGCCAATATACGGGACATCCCAACGATGGCAACGATTCGTGAAAACGATGTAATGATCGGTATGCTCCCGCCGTTTCACTCATTTGGAATTACTACAACAATGGTTATGCCGCTATGCATGGGTCTGCGTACGGTATATCATCCCAATCCGACCGAGGCGCCGACAATCGCGCGGCTGATCAAGAGATACAAGGTTTCGCTAATGGTTGGCACCCCTACATTTCTCAACGGCATACTGCTGGCATCAAGCAAAGAGCAACTTGATACGCTGCGATTAATCATCAGCGGAGCTGAAAAATGTCCGAATTCAGTATACAAAGCCCTCAACGAACGCTGCCCGCATGTAAAACTCCTCGAAGGATACGGAGTAACCGAATGCTCGCCCATTGTCGCTGCCAATACAGATGACTCTCCAAAGCCGTATACTATCGGCAAGGTACTACCCTCACTTGAACATGTCATTATTGATGTCGAGTCAGGAGAAAGAGTCGGCAAAAACAAGGCAGGAATGCTTATGGTGCTCGGTCCCAGCGTGTTCAGCGGGTATCTGAATTACGACGGCGAACCACCGTTTGTCGAATACGACGGGAAAGAATGGTACCGCACCGGAGACCTGGTAACTGAAGACAACGACGGGGTGCTGACTTTTTGCGGCCGTCTGAAACGCTTCGTTAAGCTGGGCGGCGAAATGATATCGCTGCCGGCCATTGAGGATGTCCTGCTACCACACTTTACCGGCGATAAAGACGAAGGGCCGGTCATTGCCGTTGAATCAACACCGAGCGAGGAGAGTCCGGAATTGATACTGTTTACGGCCAAAGAGACAAACAGAGCAACGGTCAACGACTATATTCGCGATGCCGGGCTAAGCGCGTTGCACAACATCCGGCAGGTCATTAAGCTGAACGAAATTCCGGTCCTGGGTACAGGCAAAATAGATTACCGTGCGCTGAAAGGGCGGTTAAAATGAGGCGGTTTTTCAAAGGTCTCACCTCGAGCCAACGGCGATTATATACAATGGTTCTTCTCTTTCCGGCATATTCAGAATCCTCTTCACCGTATCTTCATAAAAAGCCCCGATAGTTACAGTTCCGAGATTTAATGAAACTGCTTGAAGACAAATGTTTTGGGCGGCGTGTCCCACCTCTATATGCACATATGGTATTCCCCTTTTTCCATATTTCCTGGTTGTTCGCTCATAGACTCCGGAAAATACGATAACAGCAGCGGCGTCTCCGACCGGGGATTGGCCAAGAGCGGCATTACACAATGCAATCCTTTTATCGCCTTGCACGACTCTCATCAGTTCATGGCCGTAAGGTCTATATTTATAAATTCCGCTGGGCAAATCGTTCACATTTCCGGCAACAACATAAAGCTCAAGCGGATAGAGGGCCCCTGCCGAAGGAGCTGTTCTGAAGCCTCTACGGTCTGTAATCCCCTGCGCGGCCCAAAGGAGTTGTCCTACTTCCGCGAGTGTCAGTGGAACATCTTTGTAATCTCTCACCGACCTTCTCTCAAGCAAAGCCTTTTCGATCGAGGTTTTGCTATCAGACTTGGGTTCAGGCAGCCGTATTATTTCTGATTCATTCCTCATAGCAGACTTATTCTCCATATCTGACGCTGACGACATAATAGGAGTTACCATTCCAACACATAATATAACGATGGTGGATATGAGTAAATATTTTTTTATTTTGTCCATAACATCCCCCTGCTTGGCTCTATTTCGTTTTATCTATAATACCTTGCGACAATACAAATTGTCAAAGGACCTTGGCCTCTATCTGATGGTTCGGGCAGCCAAGATGAAGTTGACCGTTGACAAGGATAGCCCGACTGTCGTAAACGTCTCCGGTGATGGTTGCAGGGATAGACTCACAATTAGAAAAGGGGACAGGCATATTTGGGCTGTCGTCCGAACACCCCTGACCCCCCTTGATTTTACTGGTGCGCCCAGCAGGATTCGAACCTGCGACCTACGGATTCGTAGTCCGGCACTCTATCCACTGAGCTATGGGCGCATTGAAATTTGAAAAATATATCGATAATATCTTTTTCTACATCTGTCAAGTTGATAGAAAACTAGGATAGTAGCAAGTTCTCATAACTTATTGAAAATACTAAGCGACACATTCCCCCTTTTCTAAAGGGGGGCAGGGGGGATTTTTTTGTAACTGATTGAATTCGTAAAAATCCCCCTAAATCCCCCTTTAAGAAAGGGGGACTTTACTTGCCTTGTTCATGCGAACTTTGGACTCTCAAGATAGAAAAGTTTGCGGTAAAAATAAACACATGACACTAAAACAAGATGAAGAATTCATGCTCCTTGCCCTCCTTGAAGCGGAAAAAGCGGCTGAATTGTCCGAGGTGCCTGTTGGAGCGGTCCTCGTTTCGCAGGATGGGACGATTTTGGGGAAAGGACACAATCAGACTATCAGTACATGCGACCCCACTGCACATGCAGAAATCATTGCGCTTCGGAAAGCAGGCCAAAAGATACGTAATTACCGGCTAATTTCTTCTATTCTTTATGTAACGGTCGAGCCATGCCCTATGTGCATGGGCGCCTTAATTCACGCACGAGTTCCCAGACTTGTTTATGGGACAAAAGCTCCTAAATGGGGAGCCGCGGGAACATTATACGACCTCTCCTCTGATCCACGTTTGAATCATACCATAGATGTGACCGGGGGCGTCCTGGAAAAAAGGTGTCGTGAAATTATGCAATCCTTCTTCAAGACACAACGAGACCTTTGCAAAACGTAAAAATCTGACAACCCCTAATCACCATTGACATTCCGCACATTGTTCGATACAAAAGCAGACTGTGCGCAAAAAGTTGTTAAGTGGTTAATCTTATCCATTTGACGACTCGACCAAATGTTGATGTTCGAATTTCGTATCCATCAGGAATTTGAAAACTAAAAAAATCCCCCCTGCCCCCCTTTAATAAAGGGGGATTTTAGGTGTTCTCCCCCTTTATCAAAGGGGGATTTTAGATGTTCTCCCCCTTTATCAAAGGGGGATCGAGGGGGATTTCATGGCGGAAAAGGTTCAAGATAATGGATAGCGCAAGGCTTGAGCCTTGCTTGATACAGCAGTCCTGAAGGGCTGCACTACATTTTCTAAAAGGCTCGTAAGGAGTATACAAAATGGCTAATGTTGTGGTTATAGGAACTCAATGGGGCGATGAGGGCAAGGGAAAGGTTGTCGACCTCTTGGCGGAATCCGCGGACATGGTTATCCGTTTTCAGGGCGGCAATAATGCCGGACACACACTGGTTATAAACGGAGAACAGTTTATCTGTCACCTTATTCCTTCAGGCATCCTCCATCCCGACAAGACCTGCCTTATAGGAAACGGCGTTGTGCTTGATCCAAGTGTTTTGCTCGATGAAATCAAGACGTTAAAAAATCGTGGGGTTGCCGTTGAACCGGGCAAGCTCTTGATCAGCGAAACCGCCCACATCATTATGCCGTATCACAAATTG
>JAUWMN010000174.1 GCA_030613165.1 Desulfobacterales bacterium | reverse complement strand
GAGATCGGCGGACAGGATTCAAAATATATACGATGCAGGGATGGCCAGGTAATCGATTTTGAAATGAACAAGGTCTGCGCCGCCGGCACAGGATCATTCTTGCAGGAACAGGCCGCGCGTTTGAAGATTTCGATTAGAAATGATTTCAGCAAGTTTGCTTTTGCCTCCAGAGCCCCGGCAGACCTTGGCGCCCGATGTACTGTTTTCATGGAATCAGACCTGATTCATTACCAGCAGATGGGGTACCGCAGAAGTGATCTCGCGGCAGGCCTTTCTTATGCGATCGCACACAACTACCTTGAAAAGGTGGTAGGGAGCAAAAAGATCGGGGGAAAAATCGTGTTCCTGGGGGGTGTTGCTGGGAATCAGAGTGTTGTGGCTGCCTTTGAGAACATACTCGGGGCGCAGGTTGCCGTGCCGGAACATCATAATGTAAACGGCGCTATCGGCGCGGCGCTGGCCGCAAAGGAAAAGCAGGAGGGGACCTCCGAGACAACGCGGTTCGCTGGATTTTACCTGGCAGATCGCACATATGAGCTTTCCTCCTTTCAATGCAAAAAATGTCCCAACGTGTGCGAGATTCAGCAGATTGTTGTGGACGGTCGGCTTCGATCATATTATGGCGGGACCTGCGGCAGATATGAAAGAGGTTCAGACCGTGTATCTTATGACCATCTTCCTGATCTTTTTAAGGAACGGGAAGACTTCTTGTTGAATGGATACGAGGGCGGAGATCATTCAGAAACAAAAAGAGAATTCAATAATTCCAAGGTCATCGGGATTCCGCGCGTATTGAGCTTTTACGATTATTTCCCGTTCTGGCGCGCTTTTTTTAAAGAATTGGGGCATCAGATAGTTGTCTCTAAAGAGACCAACAAGCGACAGATCGAAAAAGGGCTTTCCCTTGTTCCTTCAGAGACATGTTATCCGATAAAGGCGGTTTACGGTCATATTGTAGAGCTTATGGAGCGCGGTGTGGACGCTATTCTCCTGCCGTGTGAAATCGATTGCGAGACCGATTCGAATGATACCCTGCGTAGCTTTAACTGCCCTTATATACAGTCCATACCTTATATGGTTCGCGCTGCTATAGGGGACAAAATGAATATAGTTTCCACGGTTCTTTATCGGAGGAGGCCCAGAAAGGAACAGCGAAAAGAGCTTCATACCCTGGGAAGGGATCTTGGTCATGTTCCACAAAGGATAGACCGTGCAATAGAGGCTGCTTTTGCGGCGCAAGACCTTTTTGTGAAGAGTTGCCGGAAACGGGGAGGGGAACTCCTTCGCAAACTTGGTCCCCAGGAAAAGGCAGTAGTCTTTTTGGGGAAGTCACATAACAGTTTTGACCCGGGGTTAAATCTGCACATCCCCAGGAAGCTTCGCACAAGAGGGTTCCTTACCATTCCCTATGACTTTCTTCCGATATCTTCCATAAGATTACCAGAGCATTATTCGAATGTGGTATGGAAGAACACCCAGGATCTTTTGAGAATACTTTCCCTGATTCGTTCTGACCGTCGTCTTATTCCGGTAATGCTCACTAACTTCGGGTGTGGTCCTGATTCCTTTCTCCTAAAATATCTTGAGACAGAGATGGAAGGGATTCCCTATTTGGTCCTGGAAGTGGACGATCACACCGGAGACGCGGGGATCGTAACCAGGATTGAAGCTTTTTTAGATACGATCGAACACAGTCGGCCTGCTTCCAGGCACAAAAAACCTGACCTGAATCTCATTATCCAGGGGAAAAAGGGGATGATGGACCCCTTCCACCCGGATCCAACATTCATGCGTAAGCTGGAAAACCGGACGGTCTATTCCCCTTACGTTTCTCAGGCGTTTTCTCTTATTATAGAGGCCGCCTTAAAGGGTGTGGGAATCGATGCGCGCGTCCTCCCGAAACCTGACGACCGGTCGGAAGTATTGGGCCGACAGGTTACTTCCGGACGAGAATGCCATCCTTTTATCGTGACCTGCGGCGAATTCGTAAAGATGACGGAACTTCCCAAATTCGACCCTTGCCGAGCCGCGATCTTCATTCCGAACTACGATGGCGCGTGTCGGTTTTCCCAGTATGCTCTGGGTCATGCTGATTTGATGCACCGCCTGGAGCTTGATGAGGTCCCTGTTGTCGGTCCGCTCACCTCTACACGATTTGATGAATTTTCGCGGCTTTTTGGATTGAACTTTACCATGTCGTTATGGAAGGGGTGGATTGCGGCAGAGGTCCTTGAACGGCTCCGTTTTCACGTTCGTCCTTATGAAAGGAACAAAGGGGAGACCGACCAGGTCTACGCGAAAGGGGTCCGGTCGATTGCAACGGCAGTGGAAAGATCGAACAGATCCTTGGTGTACGACCACTGTTTGCTTTCCGCGTTAAAAAAAGGAGTGGAAGCACTTTATGCTGTTCCGGTGGACCGGAGTAAAAAACGCCCCGTAATCGGGATTGTGGGGGAGTTTTATTCAGTCCTGAATTCCTGGGCAAATCACGATTTGATACGAACATATGAGGCGCTTGGCTCTGAAGTCAAGATCCATGGACTTACGGTTTCCAACTGCTTTGCTTTTTTTTCAGAGCACTATTACGCAAAATACCGCTTAAGAAAAAAGGAGTATGGGACCGCTCTTTACTATCTCCTCAGGAACCGCTGGCTGATGTCGTGGACGGACAGAATTGAGGCGCATTTAAACGGTGATCTGAAGCCCTTCGGCATTCTTCGGTCGAAGACCATAGTAGACAGGGTTAGCCCATTCCTGCACTACGATATCGATCCGATTTTGGCCACACTTACCGCGCGGGTACAGAATTTTGCAGAGGAGGGTGTGAGTGGGATAAACAATATATATGTGCTGAACTGTATGCTTGGGAATACCTTGGTGCCGATTTTCAAACAGGCCCTCAAGCCTTACAAAAACCTTCCTGTTTTGAACGCAGTGTATGACGGACAAAAACAGACCAACATGAAAACCCGAATCGAGGCATTTGTGCATCAGGCCAAATTATATCAAGAAAGGAACGCAAGCTAATGGCAAAAGTTATACCGTTTCGCGGACTCACCTATGATCCGGAAATAATTAAGGAACTAAAAGATGTTGTGACTCCCCCCTATGATGTTATTTCACCGGAAGAACAGGATGCTTTTTACAAGAGTCATCCTCAAAATATAATTCGTTTGATCCTGGGTAAGGAGTATCCGACAGACTCTGAAACCGAGAATTGGTATGCGAGGGCAGCGGTGGAGTTTGAGAAGTGGCAGACGAGCAATATTTTAGCGCGGGACATGGAGCCGGCCCTCTATTTTACGGAGATGGATTATTCAGTCCAGGGACGTCGGATGACCCGCTGCGGATTGATTGCATTAGTAGGCCTGGAGGACTTTGACAACAGAGTCATTCTTCCCCACGAGCGTACGTTTTCAGCGACCAAAATAGAACGCCTCCGACTCATGGAAACATGCCATGCCAATTTTTGCCCTATATTTTCCCTGTACTCGGATCGAGATAACAAGATTATCAGCCGGTTAAAACAGGCGATTGCAGGCAAGCGTCCTGATATAGCTTTTGAAGACCAAAATGGGTTTTCCCATCGTTTATGGCGGATTACAGATCCGGGTGTAATCGATACTGTGTCAATAGATATGTTGGAAAGACCACTATATATAGCTGATGGGCATCACCGTTATGAAACAGCCCTGAACTACCGGAACAAACGTATTGCAGAGGATCCTGATTTGGCCGAAGATGCTTCGTGTAGATATGTTATGATGTATTTGAGCAGCATGCACGATCCCGGACTGACCGTGCTCCCGGCGCATCGTCTTATTAATGATCTCCCAAAAGAGAGATTGGATACATTTTTTGAGAGGGTCAGCCCTTTTTTTGATACGGAAACCTTTAATGGGACAGATCGGAAGAAGACAGAAACCGCCTTTTTGGACAACTTGCAATCAAATGCAAGCGCGGGGAATGTCATAGGGGTATTCATGAAGGGCAAAGATGCATTTTACATATTGCGACTGAGAGAAGGGGTGATGGAACGCCTTTTTGGGGATAAGCTGCCGAATCCCTTGAAGAGACTCGATGTGACGATCTTGACCCAGGTCATCTTAAAGAAGATTCTTGAGCTTACTGAAAAAGATTTAGACGATAAGTACAAGATTTCATATACCAGTAAACTATCTGACGTCGTAGAAGCTGTCCGCAAGTGCAAAAGCGCCGTAGCGTTCATTATGAATCCTACAAAAATCGACCCGGTTCATGAGATTGCAGCTGCCCGCTTGATCATGCCGAGACAGTCTACCTATTTTTATCCCAAGGTGGTTACTGGGCTTGTGTTAAACAAGATAGATTGATCCTTTCACATTTTAATCTTCCGACCCAACGCTGAACGCAAAACCCGGCAACTTATTTTTGCGTGAATCCTAAAGAAATTATTTGGCAATACCGATACATAGAGCAAGAATATTAAGGGCGTAAAAATACTCCTCGACAGCGACGGGGTATTATCGGACACGGATATGCTGACTATTGATAGGATGGCATAGGGACAGTGTCCCTTAGGTAGAAAAGACCGTGAATAAAAGTGCAGGATCTGATCCGAGAGTCGGCATATTAAAGGCGATTTCCAGCTGGGGGTCTGTTGCGTTTGATCTGGATCAACT